>NZ_JBBJNI010000028.1:0-33690 GCF_037719425.1 Daejeonella sp.
GACCTTATGAAAAAAACTATAACTATATGCTTGTTTAACCATAGAAATCGGGGGAAAGCTACCGGCCAGGCAGGCTGGAATCTCCCCATATCTCCCCCAGGGCGTTGTCATTCCGCGAAAGCCTGCCTACCGCAGGCAGGCTGGAACCTCAAAAAAAACCGCATAGCCAGTCTAGACCACAGTAGCCGTACAAATCTTAAGTTAATGACATTGCCCCTACCCACACCAGGGTGACACTGGACGCATATCTCTAAAGTCGCAGGGATAAGTTACCCTCTTTCCGCACCGGGCGGGACAGCCCCTCCGGAAACAGAACAAATCACTTCCCAACAATCATCTTCAGGGCCTTCTCTTTCCCTTTAAATTTCATCCTGTAAACGTATATCCCTGGCTCAAGTGTTGATGAATCAACATTTATGCTGTAGGAACCCTTTGGCAAATTTGCGTTAACAAGTTCCTTTACCTGCTGTCCGGCAATATTATAAAGTATAATGGACATTGTACCCAGCTCTGGTATGCTGAATTTTATTGTAGTGAGATGTGCTGCCGGATTTGGGGAATTTTGCTCCAGAACGAATCCGTCAACGGGTACTAAGGGACCGGGCTGAACAACTTCATTGTATTTTTTTTGTGCAGCTAATGCACTTGCCTGAATGTCGGTCAGATTATCGCCGGCGATGAATGCAAAAGCAATCTTAACTGATCCATTGACAGGTATGGTCAGCGGGCCATAGCCACTCACAAACATGACGTCAATACCATTGGGAGTGCCCTCGCCGAGCGATATGGTCTTAATGCCGCTGGATAAACTCTCATATTTCTCAGCTGTACTAAGCCCTCCGCCATTTTGAGAGGGGTCACCTAATATTTGGTCAGACATGGGATAGTATGCCGGCGCAAATTCTGTATTCAACAGCTTTACTCCCGTATGAATACCGCTTCCTGTCTTAGGATATACCAGTCCCAGTCTATTAGGACCGTCAAACCGTGTTACATCCCGTCCAGACGGATCAACATCCCAATCTGTCAGCATACCCGGATATATTCCGCTCAAGGTGGTTGCGCCTGTGTTCCGGATTTCATATTCAACAATGGAATATTTATCGTCAGGCGCTGACGCGAATGCGGTCTGGGTATGTTTAACCAGCAAGTTAAGCCGGCTCGGATTTCCTGAATCATCAAATTCAGATTGACCTTTGAACGCCGCCTGACTATCATCTAACTTAACCACTCGAACCTTTTTAATAAAGTGCTCATCCGCCCCGCCTTGATTGTTACGCGCATTATTAGATACTTTTGTGGGGGAGCTGCCGATCATTAAGGATGCCTCAAATAACAGCTGTTCATTCATATAAACGAACCCCAAACCTTTTGTGCCATCTGGTCCGCTAAAGCCCACCCGCCCATTGCTGCTAATGGTTGTTGCTATCTTATTTACCGTGATATTCAAATAATCGAGGGCAACCCGAATAGTGAAAAACTCTGTATCACTATAACCTCCAGCCGCAGTATAAGTCAGCTTGAAGGTAACTTCTTCATTGTCTGATATAGTTGGTTTGATATATACTCTAAAAGCCCCGACCATAGCCCGAGTTTGCAAAGTGCCCAGCGCGCCAACATTTACCTGCTCATCAATAACCTGAACGTCCGGATTTTCTGAGGTGAGTTTTACGGTTAGCCCGGAAACAGGCGAGAGAAAATTCTTGAGATCGAGAAATATTCTCAGCGTATCCCCCGGCGGAATGGATCCGCGGCTTTTATCGACGAGGGTAATTTTTTGCTGTCGAATGGACGGCGGCGTCTCGGTAACGGCACGGAATACATTTAACCTGCCCTTTCCAAGGCGGCCTGCAAAGTTTATGTTTACGGGATCGATATTGTCCGCAGTTACCCGGATCTGTTCCCTGACCTGACTCATATCAAAGCCCGGGAACCGGCTTTTAACGAGCGCTGCTGTACCAGACACCAAAGGCACAGAAAATGAAGTCCCGCGTGCTATCGTATAATTATTCCTGTTTCCCGTAGAAAATGTTTCCCCGGGAGCAGAAATGGCGATGTGTGACCCAAAGTTGGCAAAGTTGCTTTTCCTGTCTGAATTATCGACGCTGGTAACTGCCATCACCCCCGTGTAAGCAGCTGGATATTCAGGTTCTATCGATGCCTCATTTCCGGCGGCCGCAATAACAAGGCAGCCTTTTGCTACCGCATAGTTAATAATATCCTGCCCGAAAGAACCTCCGGCAGGGCCTCCCCATGAACAATTAATGATATTCGCTCCGTTATCGGCCGCATATTTTATGCCTTCGTAGCCTTTATAAATGACTGTAGCATTATTATCAGCGCCCGCTTTTACAATCAATAGTTTCGCGTTAAAGGCTAAACTGCTGATCCCGATCCCGTTATCAGACACTGCTGAAGCGAGGCCGCTGACGCGCACCCCGTGATCTGTAGAATCACTCTTGACATCAGGGTCGTTATCCTCAATCGAGGTAGTGATACTGGCACCCACCAGATCCTTGCCCGGGAAAATGATATTTGCCCTTAGATCTTCATGATCCAGATCTGACCCCGAGTCAACTATGGCTATAATAATACCTGATGAATTTCTGATGACATCCCAGGCTAAATCGGCTTTTATCTGCCTTAGGTAGTTTTGTGAGGAAGTATAAAACGGATCGGAGGGAATGTACGAAGTATGGTAAATATAGCTTGGTTCAGCGTATTCGACGATAGGGCTTTCTAAGATCTCATTAATAACCGTTTCTATGCTGCTATTGCCGGTGAATTTAAATTCATAAATACGGTCAAGCCCCACCGTGTCACTAAAATCAGTGCGCCCTATGGGCTCCCTAGCTGAAAGCACTGAAGCTTTAAACAATTGTTTAACATCCTTCAGGCCTGCCGATGAAATATTAAGTGTATTAGAGCTGAGCTTACTGGTGGCGGCCTTTATCTGACTGACACTGCTTCCACCCCGAAATTTAATAATCACTGTGTTAGGTAAATAATCCTTACCTGATACGCCCCGGGGAAGTTCAAATGTTCCGGGTAACTTCCGCGAATTATCCTGTCCCTGTACTGCTAAAACAAAAAAGCAACATACTAGCAGTAAAAGTTTTCTCATACAGTATAGTTTCCCAAAAATAATAAAATCGGCTCATAAGTACATAACAATCAATGGTCTTTAGATCAATTATGTTCCGGTCCAAAGAATATACGTAAATGCTTGAGATTTTTGAAACCTTAGATCATTAAGTCCCGTATAAACAGTCATCACCTGTAAAAATTAGTCATATGGCCTTCGAAAAATTGAACAGCGTTTTATGTGTTAATGATAATGATATTACATTATTCATACTTAAACGCACCATAAGCAATGCTAATTTCGCAGAAAAGATAATCGAAAAAAAGGATGGCAGTCAGGCGCTTACTTATTGCCAGCAACTTATAGATACTAATGAATATCAGGATGGCAATTATCCTAAAGTAATTTTTCTGGACCTGCATATGCCGGTAATGGATGGCTGGGAGTTTTTGGATCAGTTTTCAACCCATATATGGCCTTATTTCAAAGAAACTAAAATCGTTATTACTTCCCAGTCCATAGATACCAGCGAATCCGTCCGGGCAAGCCAGCATCCATTTGTCATAGATTTTCATAATGAGGCCATGACTACACAATACCTGATCACGCTTCAGGAAACTTTGGAAAGAGCGAACATTCAGGATGCCAATCAGGACCTGCAGGAGACCAACGCTGCCTGATCTTACAGAATTTTAGGACCTATGGTTTAATATGTACTCATCGGATGACTGTCAGTCATCCGATGAGTACTTCGTCTTTGTGGGAAATACTGGGTTCGAACCAGCGACCCCTACCTTGTCGAGGTAGTGCTCTAAACCAGCTGAGCTAATTTCCCCGATCTCTGGAATCCATTCAAAATTAACAATACTAATGGGATGTTCTGCCTCGCGGCAAAAGATTTTTCATGAAACACTCTGATAAACTTTTCCACTCCAGGTCTGTTAACAAAGAGTGACAAACCTAATGTGAAATAATAGCATGAGTCTTGAAAAATATGTGAATAAGAGGGATTTCACAAAAACATCGGAACCCAGGGCAGGTACAAGCAAGGATAAGGATAAGCTTCGGTTTGTTATCCAGAAGCACGACGCCAGCCGTTTACACTATGATTTCAGGCTGGAAATGGAGGGCGTACTCAAGAGCTGGGCAGTGCCTAAAGGCCCTTCGACAGACCCAAAGACAAAACGGCTTGCTATGATGGTCGAAGACCACCCCTATGACTATAGATTATTTGAGGGCATTATACCTCAGGGCGAGTACGGCGGAGGAACGGTTATCGTATGGGACGAAGGGACTTATGAACCCATTGATGCAATAAAAGGCAAAAAAGCCCAGGAGAAACATCTTCTTAAACAATTAAAAGAGGGCTCACTTAAAATAAAATTACAGGGCGAAAAAGTAGAAGGAGAATATGCATTAGTTAAAACCAATGGAATGGGAGAAAACGGTTGGCTCCTGATTAAGCACAAAGATGATTTTGCTTCTCCAACTGACATAACAAAAAAGGACAAATCTGTCTTGTCGGGCAAAACGATTGAATCCATGGAAAAAACCAGCGAAAAGGTATGGGAAGCTGGCCATGAGCAATCGCTCAAAAAGACTGATGAATCCCTCAAAAAAAAAACAAAAAAAGCGACTGAAGCTGCAGCAAATAATTCCGGGCTTACTGCTGAAGCTATTTTAAAAAATGCAAAGAAAATGAAGTTTCCCGCCGGGATTAAACCGATGCTGGCAACGCTTGTAGATGAACCTTTTGATGATCCGGACTGGGTTTATGAGGTAAAATGGGACGGTTACCGTGCCCTTGGGTTTATTCAGGATGGCAGTGTCGAACTTTTCTCCAGGAACAACAAAAGCTTTAATGATAAATTTTACCCGATAAAGAAAACGCTGGAAACATGGAAGATCAATGCCGTTGTGGACGGGGAAATAATGGTTATAAATGATAAGGGGGTCTCTAATTTCGGAAATCTCCAGAACTGGCGAAGCGAGGCAGATGGAGAGCTTGTTTTTTATGTCTTTGATCTCGTATGGTATGAAGGGAAAAGTCTGACTGACCTTCCCCTATCACAAAGACAGCAGGTTCTTAAAGAAGTCCTCCCAACTGACGATGACAGCATCCGCTTGAGTAAAGTTTTTAATGCCAGCGGAACCGATTTTTTCAGGGCCGCCGAAAAGATGGGTTTGGAAGGAATTATCGCTAAAAAAGCCGACAGCACCTATTCTGCAAACGTTCGCTCAAGGGAATGGCTTAAAATTAAAGTAAGTCAACGGCAGGAGGTAGTTATTGCGGGCTACACAAAGAATGAAGACACCACGAAAGCATTCAGCTCATTGTTATTAGGCGTTTACGAAGGTGGCAAGCTCCAGTATGCCGGCAAGGTGGGTACCGGCTTCTCTGTAAGCAAGCAAAAAGAGATGCTTCGCCAATTTAAGCCCCTAATTACTGATAAAAGCCCTTTTTCTTCCGAGCCGGATTATAATAAACCCTCCCGCTTCCGACCCAATCCCCCGAAAACAAAAGCAACCTGGCTTAAGCCGGAGTTGGTTTGTGAGGTGGCCTTTACGGAGGTGACAAGCGATGGCGTCTTCCGCCATCCATCATTTCAGGGCATGCGGAGTGATAAAAAGGCAGAAGATGTGGTGAGAGAAATTGCCCAGCCTACTAATGCCATAATTGAAGAAGAACCTGAATCGGTTCACCAGCGGGCAGTAAGTCCGCCTAAGAACAAAACAAAAAAAACCCTTTTAAATCCTAAAGACGAAACACAGGTCAGGAAGATCTGCAGGCATGATCTGAAGTTTACCAGCCTGAGCAAGATATACTGGCCTGAGGATGGGGTAACAAAGCGGGATATGTTTAACTTCTATTATCAAATCTCCGAGTTTATCCTCCCGTACCTCAAAGACAGGCCTCAATCTCTGAACAGGTTCCCTGGTGGCATTCATGGACAGAGCTTTTATCAAAAAGATGTGAAAGGGAAGGCTCCGGATTGGGTTAAAACATTTCCATATGTAAACGGCGAAGGTGAGCACAAGGAATACCTGGTTGGTGCTGATGAGGCAACGCTGCTCTGGATGGCTTCATTGGGCTGTATCGAAATGAATCCATGGTTTAGTCGTGTACAGTCACCTGATGAGCCTGATTATTGCGTAATCGATCTCGACCCGGACAAAAACACTTTTGACCAGGTGATCGAAGCCGCTCAGGAGGTTAAAAAAGTCTGTGATGCTATCGATGTGCCATGCTTCTGTAAGACCTCGGGCTCTACGGGTATACATATTTACATTCCGCTGGCGGCGAAGTATTCGTATGATCAGTCACAAATGTTTGCCCGCATCATCGTGAATATCGTACATAAGCAGCTTCCGGGTTATACCAGCTTAGAGCGTATGATAGCGAAGCGAAATGGCAAAATGTACCTTGACTTCTTGCAAAATCGCCCCGGCGCAACTATTGCCGGACCCTATTCACTTCGTCCGAAACCAGGAGCAACGGTTTCAATGCCGCTTCATTGGGATGAAGTTAAACCGGGATTAACAATGAAACATTTTACCATATTTAATTCCATGGATCGGTTAAAAGTTGAAGGAGACTTATTCAAAGGTGTGCTCGGAAAAGGGATTGATCTTGAAAAAGTGATACAGAAAGCACAGGGAATTTTCAATGTGTAGATGCTGACCCTGTGGAATCACTTTTGGGCCTTTAGCACTTCCTCGTATACAAAGTCGAGAACCCTTGCCCGCAGGTTTACCTTTGAAATGCCGTACGTTTTGTTATCATCAGGATACACCCTGTTGGTTAAGCAGATGTAAATCAGGTTATATTTTGGATCTACCCAAACATAGGTTCCGGTATACCCGCTATGCCCGTATGCAAGCTGAGAGGGGTAGCCGTTATCAGCCTTTTCTTCGGCCTCTGTTAATCGTGCGAAGCCATAACCCCGGGGACTTACTTTAGACTGCCGGGAAGTAAACAGCTCAACGGTTGAAGGTTCAAAGAATTTCTCACCGCCGTACGTACCTTTATTTAAAAGCATCTGGTAATAGATCGCCAGGTCATTGGCAGTTGAAAATAAACCGGCATGGCCTTGCACCCCACCCGCCATTGCCGCACCCGGATCATTGACATAGCCTTGTACCCGCATGCTCCTGAACCAGTTATCATTCTCCGTGGTGGGTACTATCCTGGACCGGTCAAATCGGTTACGTGGTAAAAATCCGGTCGCCTGCATACCCAGTGGAAGATAGAATTCGTTCAGGACATAGTCGTTAAGCCTTGTGTGGCTTACCTGTTCAACCACCTCCTTTAACATATACATACTCAAATCGCTGTAAACGTATTTCCCTCTGGATTCTCCATGAGATTTCAGGGTTACCGGCCACATTACATCTTCAAAATAATTTGCCCGCAGGAAATAGCCGTCCGCTACTTTAACGGGATAAGCAGATGAGGAATCTTTGCTCGTCTCGCCCGGCTTCAGCAATTCGAAAAACTTGATATAAGGATAATAGCCTGCTTCATGCAGCAAGGCTTCCTTAATTTTTATGTCACTTTTATCGGGAATGTTCCTGGTGGTTGCTACATATCTGCTTATCAGGCTGTCAAGGCCGATCATTTTCCGGTCATACAGACGCATGATGGAAGGCGTTGTCGCCGTAATTTTTGTTACTGACGCCATATCATAGATGTCATCCAGTTTTGTAGGGTTAGGCCCGTCGTAAGAGTGGGCACCGTAAGCTTTGCTAAAGATTACTTTACCATCTTTAGCCACCAGGACCACTGCAGATGGAGCGGAATGAGCGGTGATACCTTCCTTTACTATAGCATCAATGCCGGAACCAAAACGATTGCTTAGGGAAACTGCTTCAGGAGTGGAATATCCCAGGCGAATCTTTTGTGTGCTATACCCTGTACCCTTCTTAAAGGTGGTGCTATAATTGGCATCCAGCTTTCCTGCTGATGCTAAGCCTCCAAAAATGATCTGGGCACTGGCCGATGCAGATTCGGGCGTTTGCAGTTTATTCCAGATCAGCGGGGACCGTGTTTTCTCCAGTTTGACAAAATTTGCCCCACTTCCTGATAATACAAAAATTACTTTAGTCTGGCTTTCCAGGTCAGCAATAAACTTCATCAGAGGTAAACTGAATGAACTTTGGCCTGACAATTTAAGCATCACAACATTATATAGCTTTAGTTTCATGTGCATCATGTTAAAGCCTTGTGACGTCGTGATAGTATCCCCCTGGAAGGTTTTCACGGCCCAGTACTTTCCGGCAATGCTGTCAAAAACCGCCGAATTAGGGAAACCTAAATCGACACTCGCAATTTTAAGGTCTTTAACATTCATCAATGGGATTACGGAATTGCCGTTGTTTAAAACAACTGCACCGCTTTCATCTGCTTTGAATTTAGCCGGAGTATTTTGCTCCTGCGTACAAGCTGCTGTTGAGGCAAAAGCTAAGAACAGAGTCAGTATCTTTCTCATAATTTTCTGGCAAAAAAAGAGAGGAACTTTTGTTCCTCTCTTTCTGATATCTAAGATAATTAAATCGCAGGATCAGCTGGTGTATTTTTGTTATTTATCCTTTCCTGGTCAGGGTATGGATAGAAGATCCTGTTGCGTTCGGAGTTATTAGCCGGTGGTGCCGGACGATTAAACCGTCGTGTATCTTCCCATTTCAATCCGCTAAGATATAGTTCAGCACAACGCTGTCTGTAAACTTCCAGAAGAAGCTCATCTTTAGTAACAGGTCCGGCGTAAGCTGACAGTCCTGCATTTACACCGAAAAGATCGCCTGATACCTGCGTCCTTACTTCATTTATTAAGCCTAACGCTGTAGCCAAAGGCCCGTCCGTTCTTAAAGTAGCTTCCGCTTTGATCAGCTTAATCTCATCAGGAAGAAAAACAGGAATTGGCGTGGTTTGAGCCGCTGCGAAGCCCACAAGTGTTACTACAGGGTCAGCGTTTATTATATCTCTTGGAGTTGTGAAATAGAAGGTTAAACGTTTATCTGCAGGATCGAATAATCCGGCTGGAAGACCGTAATTCTCACGGGGACGGTAAGACCTGGTCACGTTATAAAGACTATGTATCGGATTCGGACTTAATGTGGTGTAGGTGAAACTCGACTTTTTGGTCAGGTCTACCATATTGGCGCTGGCAAGGGCCTGCGCATAATTACCAGCTATCAGATTTATTCTTGCCTGCATGGCAAATAAGGTGTTCCGCAGATCAAAATCAGGACCACTTACCAGGCTGGTGAAAGACGCAGATGGTGCTGTTGCCGTGATTCCTGTTATACCCACGCCAATTAATCTTAAGGCCTCAGCAAAAACCTGGGCACGTGGTACAAAGGTCACAGGTTCGGTGGTACTGCTGTTAAGATTAGCCTGCTCAAATGCAGTAGCCAGATTGGTCAATGCCAATGCTTTGAACAAATAAGCCTGTGCCATAATTCCGCTGAGTAATCCGGGCTCGATGCCCCCTACTCCAGGCGCATTCGCGATCAGGTTCTCACTCATCTGCATCTGCCGCTGCATGTTTGACCAATAAGTCAGAATAATGCCGTTCGCACTTGGCAGTGCTGTACCTCCAGCTTCAAGCTCCAAAGTGTTAGTAAAGGTTGCAGTACCTTTCATTTCCCTGGCCGTAACCGTTGGTGCAAGCATTGCGCTACCAAGTCCATTGATTGAATAGTTTTGTCTTATCCCAATACTAAGGGCGATAATACCTTCCCTTGTATTCAGCACCTGTTCGTCGGTGGCAGAGTTAGGATTCGTTTGATCCAACTCACACGAGGATACAAACAATACCATTACGGGAAGGAGATATTTATATATAAAATTGGTTTTCATCTCGATTCAGTTTATTTAAAATTAAAAAGTATAATTTAATCCGACAGCGATAGTTCTCGGGATTGGCACCTCCACAAAGTCAAAGCCGCGCACAGCCGTGCTCTGACCAGCAGCGTTGGTTTCAGGATCCCATCCTTTATACTTATCAATCGACAATAGATTTCTTCCGGAAACGGTTATCCGCAAAGGTTTATTATTAAGAGCTTTTAATCGGATATCGTATGTAGCAGATAATTCTCTGAATTTCAGATATGATCCATCTTCTATCCAGTTCTCCATGATACCGAATAACGCGGCTGAAGTACCCTTTGGAACCGTACCTCTCAATTCGTCTTCATATCCCTTAAGTCCGCCATAGAAATCACGGTTGCCAACACGGCGCGTAAAATTAAAAACATCATTGCCATACGAGGCATCCCATTGCATCCTCAATGAAAGATTTTTACCAATCGAGAATTCGTTGGTAAATGATCCTGTCCAATCCGGGTTCGGGTCACCAATGACGCGGGGCTGATTTCCACCAGTCGGTTGCCCGGCTGAATTGCGGCTCTTCTGTTCCGGTTGCGGGAAACCAGCTACATTAAGTAGCTTGTTTCCTGAAGCGTCGCGTGCGAAAGCTGTCGCGTAAAATGCACCAAGTGCATAGCCATTAACAGCTGCTACCTGACCAAAACCACCAGGAAAGGTAACCACGCCTCCCGGAACATCGGTAACTCTGTTCTTAACTTTGGAGAAGATCAAAGTTGAATTCCACTTAAAGTTTGAACTTTGAACAGGTACACCTCTAAGCATAACTTCAAGACCTTTGTTGGTCATATTTCCGATATTCTGAAATTGAGTAAGATAGCCTGTTGATGGTCTGAGGGTAACCGGCAGCAGCAAGTCTTGCACACCTTTATCGTAAACCGATACCTCAAGTCCTAAGCGATCCTTCAGGAAGCTGGCATCTAAACCAATTTCTTTCTCAGTCTGACGTTCTGGTTTAACATCTGCATTGCCAAACTGTGTAGGGGCCGAAAGGCCGGGAAGACCGGCAAGGGACACATTCAGATAATTACTGAAACGATCATATGCACCGATTGCGGTAAGGTTACCTGATTGTCCGTAAGAAGCACGGATCTTAAGGCTTGGGATAACTGATCCCAATGAAGATTCCTTCCAGAAACCTTCCTCAGAAATTATGTAGGATCCGCTCAGCTTCGGATAAGTTTGCCATCTGTTTGCTTCTCCGAAAGAGGATGAACCATCTCTTCTTATGGCACCTGTTAAATATAATCTGTTAGCAATGCCGAAGGTTTGCTGAACATAGAAACCCTGGATGTTAAGGGTCGAATTAGCATCTCCTGTAACAATCGAAGCGCCGCTTGATGCAGACTGGCTTGCAGGACTTAACTGCCTGCCTGTGATGCTGGTTGAGTTAATCCGTTCGGTTTGTAAAGTTCCTCCAAGCGATGTTGTTGATTCCAACCATGAACCAACTTTCGCTCTGTAAGCCATATTGAGATCATTGTTCAGCAAAAGGCTGATCCTGTCTGCTTTTCTTGCATAACCTGTTGTGTTTTCAGGAGTGGTATTACCTATGGGAATAAATGCTGTTGCAAGCTGGGTTGCATTATCAACCCCTAAGGTATAGTTGATTGAAAGATTTTTAACCGGTTCGGCGGAGAGCGTAATATCTCCAATTAAGCGGTTGGTTTGCTGATCAAAATCGAAACGATTGATCGCTTCCAGAGGATTAGTTCTTAGCAGAAACGAAGGCGCCAAGGCGGGATATACGCCTGTTGTTGCGTCTGGTTGAGGATTAATAAAATTGTTTCCGAAGATAAATCCTGTCAAAGCACCCCAGGCGGAGTTGATACCACCGTTTGGCAGCTCAGAACTAGTGCTTCTGGTATAACTAAGGCCTGTGCTAAGTTTGAACACATCATTGATTCTTTGATCCAACCTCAAACGGGTTGTAGCCCTTTTGAAATCTGTATTTTTTATGATCCCATCATTTCCAAGGTAGCCGGCACTTGCATAATACTGACTATTATCTGATCCTCCGGAAACTGAAACATTGGTTTCTGAGCCATACGCAGTTTCAAAAATCTCGTCCTGAAGATCGTACCGTGTTACGGGCACCTGGGTTTTATCTGCGGCAGTGGTATTTATGAAACGGAACGGGTATTCGTTATATTCGACTTTCTTACGTAATGAATTGCTCCGGAACTGCGTCGAAACATTAACTACCGGTGCCCCGGATTTACCTTTTTTAGTAAAGATCTGAACTACACCGTTGCTCGCACGGGAACCATAGATTGCGGCACCAGCAGCACCTTTAATGATCTCAATCCGGTCAATATCGGCAGGATTGATATCCACAAGCCTGTTTTGTGTATACCCTCCAAGGTCGACCAATTCTGCTGAACTGTTATTGATGATCACCCCATCCACGATGTATAACGGATCACTTGAACCCGAGATAGTACTGTTACCACGTAAGCGGACACTGATACCGCCTGCGGGATTTCCCGAATTCTGCGAAATCTGCGCTCCCGATACCTTACCGGCTAAAGCCTGATCAATAGAGGTAGCAGCTCCTCCTTCAAGTTCCTTGGCAGAAACTGTAGAAATTGCGTTTCCTAATTGTCTTTTACTTGTTGCCACTGTCGTACCGGTAACGACAACTTCGTCAAGGTTTAACGCGTCTTCGGACATTTCCACGTTCAGGGTAACCACGCTCTGGTTTAACATAACAGTACGGGTTACAGTTTTGTAACCAGCGTAAGTTATCGCAACAGGATAGCTTCCCTGACTGAGATCTAAATTCAGAGAGAATGCCCCATTCACATCAGTGGATGTTCCCTGATTGGTGCCTGTGATCCGGACAGCAGCCCCAATTAACGGCTCCTTATTCCGTGCATCCGTGATAACACCTTTGATGGTGTACCTCGAAGTTTGTGCTGTTGCTATCTGGCAGCACATAATGGCAATAACTGCGAGCAGCTGTGGCCATCTTCTAAATGTTTGTAACACTTTTTTCATACTTGTGATTTTTAATTGATTTTTGGTTTATTGGTATTATTTAGGGAAGCTTACTTTCCCCATTGACACAGTTGGTACACCCGGACGATCTCCGAAAGGAGTATTACCTCCGGCCACTGCCTCATTTGCCAGCAATGCAAATAACACAGCTTCTTTTGCATCCGGATTTATCCCCAGGTCGGACGTAAATTTCAATTTCCGTCCAGAATATCCTTCTATATATTTCACAAGGAGAGGATTGTACATCCCGCCCCCGCTTAGATAAATTTCAAATTCCCCTCTGCCCTTTACAGATTCCTCAATCGCCATTATAATACCTTTCGCCGAGAAAACGGCCAGGGTTGCCATCACGTCTTCATTTGACAGATTATATTGTCCTGAACGCTCCATGGCACTATTTAAATAATCCAGGCTAAAGAGCTCGGGTCCTGTAGTTTTAGGGAAACCTGCCTTGTAAAAAGGATGATCAAGCAATGCATTCAAAAGTGCATCATTAGCCTGACCTGCAGAAGCTATTTCCGCATTTTTGTCGTAATATTTACCCGGATATTTAAGCTGGATATATTGATCCATCAAGGTATTTCCAGGACCCACGTCTGACGAGAAAAACCCGGTGGAATGACCTGAAGGGAGAAAAGTAAAATTGGCAATTCCGCCAATATTCAGCATGATCCGGTTCTCTGTGGCACTCGAGAAGATCAAATAATCTCCATATACCGCCAGAGGGGCACCCTCACCACCTGCTGCAATATGCTTTTGGCGAAAATCGCTTAATGTGGTGATACCAGTTTTCATCGCCAAATGATCCGCATCACCGATTTGCAGCGTTGCATTTGGATACCCTTCTATTTTATGCTGGTGAGATGGGGCATGGTAAATGCTTTGTCCGTGGCTTGCGATCAGATCTATTTCATTCGGTGAGATACCCCATTCCCCGAGACACTCCAGTATTAATTCAGCGTAGTAGCTTCCGATTACTGCATTTAGTAATGTGATCTTCTCCAGATCAGCAAACTTCTTCGCGAAGATAGACTTTAAGTCTTCTTTAAAATCTGACTTATAGTCCTTGGTGATAAAATTTATGACTTTTATATGTGTGCCAAGCCCGCTTCCCTGAAATTCACAAACGGCAATATCCAGCCCGTCGAAAGATGTTCCCGACATTAAGCCAATTATTCGTCTAACAGGTTTAGAAGCAACATCGTATAACTTTTGGATATTAGCATTCATTTTAATAGCTCGATAGCTTATGGCGCATTAATAAACCTGAAAATGCCGGTTTCCTCTTTCAAAAATAATGATATTTAGTGTAATGTGAGGCAGATTTTCATCACAAAGTAAATTATTTTGCATGCTTTCAATAAAACCTGCAAAATTCCGCATATTGGATAGTAGTCGTTAGTTGTTAGGCAAAGCGTTTAGCCCGTCCAGACTAACAAACCATTAACTAACTACTACCAATTATTAAATCAACTTTACCTTCTTTGAATACTGCTGAAAGCTTTCATGTTTTTTATCCAGATCGGTTATCATGTACTTAATATCACTAAGTCCGCACACTTTCATCTTCTGAAACGAGTTTAGCTTCTCTGCTATTGTCAGGATCGCAGTTTCAGAGGCTGCTTTGATCATCCCCTTTTTAACCTGGACAACTTCCCAGTCTGAATCTGTGATCCCATCCTTTATAGAAACACTGTTAGCCCCCAGGAAACAAAGATCTGCATGGATCTCACTCAGTTGATGGATCACCTGGGATCCTACCAGGGTCTGTGAATTTGATGAGAGTTTACCAGCTATCAGGTGAACTTCCAGGTTTGGGGACTCTGCCAGCTCAAGCGCTACAAGCGGACTAATGGTAAAAAAGGTGCAATGCAACTGCTCAGGAACCATTCTTGCTAACTCGATCATCGTCGTCCCTCCGCCAACAAGTACAACCATACCATCTTCGATCAAGCCAAGAGCCCTCCGGGCAATCTCCTTTTTCGCCTCTTTCTTAAATACCCCTCTATCGGAAAACGGTGAGTGGAACGAGCGGGATATTGCCCCGCCGTGAACCTTTAGAATAAGCCCGCTTTCTGTTAACTCATTCAAATCCCGGCGGATGGTATCTTCAGAAACACTCAGCTGCAGGCTAAGCTCGGCCGATAAAACCTTGTTGTGAATGTTTATTTGGCTAATGATATAATTTAATCGTTCTTCCTTGAGCATGAACTTGTTAATTGAGACGACAAATTAAGGAAAAGAGTTGACAGTGGAGAGTTGAAAACTGAAAGTTGAAAGCTGAAAACTACGTACTTAACGAAAAAACTTAACTTAACGGGTTGCCTAATACCTAATTTCCCAAAACCATCCCCGTACTATTCTGTTATCTTCTAAAATACTACAACTATGAACTATGTAAAATCACTTATAGCAGGATTTGCTGGCGCTACGGTGCTAAATGTCCTGCATGAAACCCTAAGAAAATTAGACAGCGATGCTCCCAGGATGGATCTAATCGGGGAAGAGGTCGTAAAAAAGTCGGCTGAAGCCCTGGATATTGACCCCCCCACTGGAAAAGAATTGTATGGCATCGCTCTCGCTGGTGATATGGTTAGTAATGCTTCATATTACGCCGCTCTGGGAGTGGGCGGTCAAAAATTCATGTTATTGCGCGCTGTTGGGGCTGGGTTGGCTGCAGGAATCGCTGCTGTTAAAGCGCCAAAGCCCTTGGGGCTCAATGAAGCACATGTAGCCAATAGCGAAAAACGGGAAGTTATGACGATTGCTTATTACGTAATTGGAGCTCTGGTGACTGCTGGTGTATATAGCATGCTGGAAAAAAAGGGCCTTTAAAATGAAGAAGTAGAATCGAGGTCAACGGTTTGGCAATAACCCGGACCGGGAGCCCCAGCAGCTTTGCTAATTTAGAAATTCTTATTGAATGTAAATGATCAGGAAATCTGACTGGTTAGCAGATCTTTCACCATAACCAATCGCTCATAAAATACAGCGGCCACTGGTTCTTCACCCACTGCCTTCAACGCTTGTAAATGTCCCTGTATAAAATCCGGGACATTAATTATCTTAACTCCTTCAGATATAAAGATAGTATCAGGCAATATAACAGAGCTGAAAAATGCGTTTAGTTCATCTATAGCCATAGCGAAAGCTCTTTAATGGTCAATCTCACAGTCCTGTTAATTAATCGATTAGCATATAACAATAATTAGACCATATGAGGAAAAGAAGTGCCTGTTTACTTTTGTACCGCTGTAACAATATTGATGTGGAAGTTTGCTCGCCCATCCAGACGGCCGATTATAACGCAAATAAAAATTCACTTTCAATAAAACCGCATCATGCGAAATCTCGTAGGTACGCTCATAAAACTTTAAACCCAAAACAATTTTATGAAAAAGCAATTTTTAAGCCTGGTAATGGCTGTAGCATTTGTCGCTACAATGAGTGCATGTAATTCTAATAAAACAGAATCTGCAAGCACGGACACTGCAATGATGGACTCCACAGGCATGATGGATGATGCATCAACTATGGGTACAGAAGGTGTTGAGGTTGGTGGTGCGATGATGGTCCCGTCAAAGAATATCGTTGAAAATGCTGCAGGCTCCAATGACCACACTACTTTGGTATCGGCAGTTACGGCAGCAGGTCTGGCAGAAACTTTAAGCGGAACTGGACCATTTACAGTATTTGCTCCGACCAATGGTGCTTTTGCAAAAGTTCCAAAAGCGACATTAGACAATCTTATGAAACCGGCAATGAAAGCAGATCTAACTAAGATCTTAACTTATCATGTTGTTCCGGGCGCTTTAATGGCTGCAGACCTTAAAGATGGCCAGGAGTTAACCACGGTACAGGGACAAAAACTTAAAGTCACTGTAAAAGATGGTAAGGTATGGGTAGGCGGTGCTACCGTTACAATTGCTGATGTGGTATCAAGCAATGGTGTTACGCATGTTATCGACGGCGTTTTAATGCCAAACTAAGCGGCGACCTTATTTAAATAATTTCTTCAGATGGGCCCTTTCACTTTATGGAAGGGCCTTTTCTGTGTAAGCCTTTGGGAATGTATATATTACTCTGACTTCATTATAATTAGCGATTTATTTTTTCATATTTTTAGGCTCTATTGAATATTTAACTCAGGTCGATACTTATGTAAATCGAGATAACCTGCGCAATTCACCAATAAAAAAAGCACTTTCCTTTGTAATTAAAGTGACATATAATGCTACGAGGTAAACTTCATTGCAATACATTTGTTAGCCTTCATGGAACCGATACAAAGACTAGCATTCAATCAACCTGAATTGCGAATTCTTAATGATCTTTAAAAAACAGCTATGTCAAGAATTCTGCTAATCACTTTACTTACATTACACTTTGTTATCCCAGCGATTGGCCAGGGAGTAATCCCTGCTGAAAGAGATGCTGGTGTTAAAGACACGACCTCTGAACCGGGCCTTACTAATCGTCTCCTCGGCGCACGGTTAAGCCCGACTGCTGATCTTCGGGCGATAGACGGCATATCTCTGGGATTATCTTATAAGATCCAGCGGGATAAATCAACCAACGATCAGCCGGGGAGTTTTCAGACTATAAAGGCATTGCATAGCCTTTCAACCAGCTCATTTGTTATAGAATATGAAGCAGATATCAAAGAAGTATTCCAGCGAACCGACCTGACGGTAAAAGCTCTTGCAGATATGAACGGGAATATCATGAATCTCTTTGGCCTCGGCAATGAAACCAAATTCGATCAAACAGGCGATTTCAGAAAGTTCTATCGGGTCAACTTCTCTTTTTATGAGTTAAAGCCCGCACTCCGCTTTAAACTCAATGATCAATTATCCTTAACAGCCGGCCCATCTATTCAGCATTTTGTTGATGGAAGCAACGATGGCAGATATTTCAATACTCCTGAAATCAGAGCTCAATTTAGTGATCTGTATAGTGATAAATTACACGGCGGACTTATTATGGACCTAAATTGGGACAGCAGGGATGACAAGACGCTTCCGACAAAGGGTTTAAATTTTAACTTCGTTTTGCAGGGCTTCGAGGGATTTAATAATAGTTCTCAATCCTTTGCCCAGGTATTCAGCCAGTTCTCATTTTATAAATCGCTGGATGCAAACGGAAATATTGTTTTAGCAAACCGCATCGGCGGAGGGCTGACATCAGGTAACCCGGCCTTCTATCAAAGCATTTTTCTGGGCAGCCAGGATAATTTACTGGGGTTCAGAAAGCATAGGTTTGCCGGTGACCATGTACTTTATAACAATCTTGAAGCACGTATAACCCTCCCAAATTTCCTGCGTAGGATCATGCCCGGAAAAATTGGCATTATCGGATCATATGATGCTGGCCGGGTATGGGTTAAAAATGACACATCAAATACCATTCATCATGGGTTTGGTGCGGGTATTTTCGCAACGCCATTTAACAAACTATTTATCCGCGGAATAGCTGGCTTTTCGAACGAGCGTCTGCAGCCTACTGTAACACTCCGGCAGCGATTTTAGTTTCCGCTTTTTATGAAGGAACGCAGGAAACGTATTTTGCTCTATGTGCTGGGAGGAATATTGCTCGGCTTTATTGTGCTTACCATCCTTGTTTCATTCTTTCCTGTTTCCGTAATAGACCGGGAGTTTTCAGAAGAAGTTCAGGAACATCAGTACCCGTTTCTGGATTCGTTAATGAAGTTCGTAAGCTGGCCAGGATACACACCCCAATCGGTTGTTATTGCATCGGTGACGGCTATAATCTTTTTTTTGTTCAGGCGGCGAAAGGAGTCCCTTTTTATTCTCCTGACGATGATTTCCGGGGTAATAAGCAGTTCACTAAAAATACTGATTGACCGTCCCAGGCCTACCGACGATCTTGTCCGTATCATAGAAATAGCGAAACACCAAAGCTTTCCCAGCGGACATGTGCTATTCTATGTTTCCTTCTTTGGTTTTCTGATAATTTTGATGAATCATCTTAAAGATATTAACCGGCCATTTCGAATAGCGGTTATTGCTGTGTGTGCGTTCATGATATTCACCATTCCCGTTTCCCGGATCTACCTGGGTGCCCACTGGTTTACAGATGTACTCGGAAGCGCGATGCTGGGTATTTTATTCCTGTTTGGTTTAAGTTACCTTTATATGAAGAATCATAACCATACAGAGCATTCTTGATAACAATTTTCGCAGATTTGAATTATGTGGAAATACTACGCATTACTATCAGCTGTTTTTGCTGCAGCAACTGCAGTTCTGGCTAAGGTCGGAGTAAAAGGAATAAGCGGCAATGTTGCTACGGCAATTCGCACGGTAGTTATTCTATTTATGGCCTGGGGACTAATTTTATTATCCGGCGAACTGAAAGAGGTAAAACAGCTTAGTCGTACCAACCTAATATTTTTAGTCCTTTCCGGAATTGCAACGGGCCTGTCATGGATATTCTACTTCAAAGCCCTGGAAACAGGTGACGTATCCAAGGTGGCTCCCATTGACAAACTAAGTGTAGCCATTGCAATGGGATTATCGTTCGTGTTTCTTAAAGAGCCGATGGAAATGAAAACTATTCTTGGGGGATTATTGATCGTTGCAGGAACTTTTGTGATCATATCTTAATCCCGGATAGTAAAGCTTATCGAATAGGAATTTATAATTCAGATGATACAACGACGGCATTTGTCGAATCACGGACGATCAGTTCTGTAGGCAATACCAGGTTTTGTTCCTTCTTCTGTTTCGCGTTGGATTTCATCTTGTTTAACAAAATATTAATAACTTGATCTGATATCTCATCAACTGGCTGGATTATAGCAGTTATAGAAAGCCGGTGAAGGTCGAACAGCTCATGATCATCGAAGGTGATCACCGAAAGCTCGCCAGGTATGTCAATGTCAAGTGCCCGGATAGCCTTCAGACCACTGAGTTTGGCCCGGGCTATCAATTGGATACTCATTTAAGTAAGATTCGCCTTTCTATTTACAGCCAACCGGGGCGGGAAAAAGACGCTGCTCGTGTTATATAATACATGCTTGCATAAAGTATTTGCATAAAATAAATTTCACAACCATGTATCAGCCCGGGTGCCAGTTAGGGAAGCGCAGAGAACAGCAATCAAAAGTTTTTTCATAAATTCTAAAAGATTTAAATTTACCCCGGTACGATGGTTGATTCAAGTTCATGGTGCGCTTTCAGCATTGAGATAAATGAGGGTTTCAATTTGATGCCTTTGCTTTTCAAATGAGCAAGAATATCATTGCCAAGCCGGGTGTTTATATGGTTGTACTGAACACTTTTATTAATCGCCATAAATCCTATTTGGTCGATCATTTCAGGCCTTGCAGTATTATCCACACGGGGTGAATATACTATGCAGTTAATAAAACTTGTACCAAGCTCTGACCCCAAAAGGTAAAATTGCTTTCCCGTGCTTTTGACTGCCGGCTCGAATTTGCAGTTCATAAAGCTTAGCGACCCTGGCATCAAACCAGCTTCTTTTCCGGTGAACCGGGTTATCTTGCACTGATCTACAAATATTTCTGAAATATTGCCTCCCAAATGAGCAGAGAACTCGCCGCAACCCGCTACATGTATTTCCGGGTAAAGGGCATACTCATCCATGTATCCTTTATTGCCGCTATTGGTCAGAAGCAGATGTACCTGTTCAACGGATTGGGGATCCTGCGGACCAATTTTCTCCAATTGAATATCCTCGAAAACAATCTTGCAATTTGATTTTAACTGCACCCCATCATAACCGCCCGTCTTAGCAAGTTTGTATGCCTGCGGACCCGGGATATTTAAAAGGCGCATCCCCTGTTCGCGGCCCTCGACCACTATATTCCTGAACTCCATATGAGATGGAAAAAACACTCGTCCGCCATACGCGGCCTGAGAAAACGGCGACATTCTCATGAGCCATGAGGCGCCTTTTGAATCTGGTACTGTGTTAAAATCGACGACCATATCTTCTATTTTAACCGTTCGACCATATCCTATTGGGTACTTATAATCGATATCATCTGCGGCCATACTTAGCAGGTAAGTTTCTCCCCTGCCCGTAGGCGCATGCCTGCAGTTCCGGATTCGTATATCCCCATCCCACTTACCGCCATAATCTCTCCGAAAGCTTATAAAGCTATTGCTGCGGCATGTCGTATTTTCGACAAACAGGTCGCCCCCGCCGGTCACGGTTATGCCATTCGTGCCCACCTTTGAATCTTTAATGTATAAGTTCCAGCAATAAAAATGCACGTCAATACGGTTAAGCATGCACTGCTCCACGCGGAAATTTTTGAAAAGATTTGTTCCAAATACGCCCCAGTGAATTGGACTCCCCTCTGCCGTTACATTGCGAAATGTGCCGTTAATTACATAATTACCCCCAATACCATAGGTCCCGTTCGGCACATCCTTATCGGTTCCCGGCCGATCCTTTTCCCATGGGATCAGGCTCACATTTTCCAGCAGAATATCGTATACAAAGGAAAATGAATAAAATCCGGTCCGGGGTGCCATAGCAACATCCGCTTTCCCTTTTTCAAGACCCACCCACTGGTTACGGATAACGGTACGGCTGCGTGTCACTTTGAAGCCTACATTAACATATCCCCCGCCTCCTTCGTTCAAACTTTCACCACTGAAGTAAAAGGTTCCGCCTTCAATAATTAGGTAGCTATTGCTTCCCGGATAGGCTGTTATTTTCGTATAGTCTTTAAATCCCCACGCGAGGTCGCCGATTATTCTTCCATGCTCTTCGATAAAGAAAAATTCTTCGCGTGCTTTCGTTGAACGCCCGGCATAAACTTCCCCGCTTCGCACCCCTATGCGATCATTATTGTCTGTAACTACGATAAGGAAATTTTTATATGGAGCAAATTCGGGGATGATGGTTGCGCCAGGCTTTATCTGTGCCAGTAATTTAGCTTTTGTAGCCTGATCAAAATTAAGTTCAACCGGCTTTTCACGCGGAAGCACCAGAAACCTGTTTACCGATCTTGTGTTGAATTTTTCATCGATATGAAAGATCGTATGCCCCCACTGCACACTGGTCATAATTTCAATACCGTTCGTTTGCTTTACCCAAAACTCACCCTTATGATTAATCACAGGAAGGTTCATCAGGTTAGCGTAAGTATGAGCAGCTCTGATCTGTATTCCATCGTCGTTCTGACCATCGCCTACAGCGCCAAACATTTTATAATTAACGCTGCTTACATTTGTCAACGACGCGTAGGTGTCGCCAGCAAGCTTTATGGCTCCTGCTTCTGCTTCGCCCGCCCCCTTTTTTACGATATATTCTGCTTCACCGCCGTCACCGAGTTTAAAATATCCCAGCACCCGAACAAGCTCTCCTTCTTTCAGAGCTTCTTGTTTCAATTCACTAACACTGCCATAAATAGTGTGCGTTAATTTCCGGGAAGCTGTCAGGGAAGCTTCTGCAGCGAAGGCCGGAATAGCCGCCCCAGACATCGCCAGACTTGCAAGACTAAAAGCCTTGATAGCATTTCGCCTGTTAACGTATCCGCTTTCGGCGGCATCGGAGCCTTTTGCCCCGGGTTCTGTGTCCTTAATCATCTGTGAATTGGTTTACCGGCCTTTTAATCGGAATTTCCCTGCGAACCTCGGCGTTCTATATAAAACTGTCCACCTCCCGGTAAGCCTTTATCACCGCCAGCTCACCTTCTTTTCCTTTTATAGAATTTCCGTGTTCCATCCCCAGAACACCCTTGTACCCTTTCTTATGAATGTGCTTTAGAACGTTCTTGTAATTGATCTCGCCCGTTGTAGGCTCCTTTCTTCCTGGATTATCGCCGATCTGTAGATAGGCTATTTCATCCCAGCATTTATCCATGGTCAATATAAGCTGCCCTTCATTGCGCTGCATATGGAATATATCGTATAAAATTTTGCAGGCAGGGCTGTTTACAGCTTTACAGATGAGATGCGTTTGATCTGCATTCTGGAGGAAAAGATTCGGGCTGTCACTCAGGGGCTCTAATACCATCGTGATGTTATGAGGAGCGAGTATGTCGGCACCCCGGCGCAATGCTTCTATCACATGGCCTGTCTGAATCCCGATCTGCAAATTTCTTTCATAATCTCCCGGGACTACGGTCACCCATTTCGCGTTTACACGTTTTGCAACCTCTACGGCTTCAGTACAGCCTTTTAAAAAGATGTCAATATATTCCCGTTTGCCGGCTGCCAAAGTATTTGCGGAATTCCCACCCTTGTCAACTACAAATACCCCCATCGTCATTCCCAGCCTGGCCAGAGTCTCGCCGATCTTCGTTTGTTCTGCAACAGGTCGCTTCATCATCCCATTATCCTCAAGGCTCCGAAAACCCTGATCATGCATAAAGTTCAGCTGATCAATTATGTCTTTGCCCGCATGGCTTTCAAACATCCCGGCATGAGGGGCATAATTTAAATTAAAAGTTTTTCCAGGCTTAGCGCTGCCCGGCATTGCAGCAGCTATGCCTGAATTTGCAAATGTTGCAGCCAGTCCTGCAAGAAGGCTCTTTTTGAGAAATTCGTTTCTTTTCATTGTTTTGATTTAATTATTTATCCCATCTAAACCCCCTGCTCAACGTGTGAATAAATATCCTTACGCAACAGCAAGTTATTATTTTCTTTATAGATTCTTTGCTTTTAATGGTATTTGAATGGACAGTGAAATTGGGTTCATATTTTGCCTAAGAACAAACACCATCTCTGCCCTGCGAGAACATGTAAATAACTCAAATAATACCTGTTTTGATTATCGGGTCAGCCAAAAGCAACAAAATCATCTATTCAGATGTTTCCAGATCAAAGCCATTTGATCATGAAAAAACATACTTTTTTTTATCGCAACGGACTGAGTATCGTATTCCTGCTGCTGTTTATTATTACACTGGTAGCTCAGGCCTTAACGGGATGGCAAGACCACAACAACACGCTCGAAGACGCCGGAAAAAGCGCCATCGCATTTAGCACCTACCTTAATACGGGCCATTTTATCTCATCAACCTTTGAAAACTTCCAGAGCGAATTTCTTCAGATGGCTCTATATGTTTTATTGACGATCAATTTACGACAAGAAGGATCGTCCGAATCCAAAAAGCTGGATGGCAAAGAACCGGTTGACCGCGAGCCGAAAAGCTCTAAGGATGCACCGTATGCAGTAAAAAAGGGAGGGTGGATCCTCAAACTTTACAGTATGTCCTTGTCCCTGGCATTCATTATCCTGTTTTTCATCTCGTGGGCTTTGCACTTATATGGCAGCTTTCTGGACCATAATGAAGGGCAGGCTTTGAACGGGAAATCGGTGATGTCGATGTCGGAATTCATCTTAGAACCATCCTTCTGGTTTGAATCTTTTCAGAATTGGCAGAGCGAATTTTTGTCGGTCGCTTCAATAGTTATTCTTTCGATCTATCTCAGACAGAAGGGGTCACCGGAATCAAAACCAGTAGATGCACCTCATAAAGAAACGGGGGAATAATAATTCACAATTATCAAATGCTTCCAAACACTTTTTAATTTCTTTTTGTTAGTAATTAAAATATATATAGTTATGGCAGACAATAAAAATGTCCAGGATGGCCGCGACAGATCGCAGGTTAACGGAAATGAAGATTACGAAGTGCAATACATCGCGAAAACCCTTGGGGTGAGTACCGATCAAATTAAAGAAGCGATCTCGGCGGTGGGCAATTCCAGGGAAAAGATCGAAGAGTATTTTAAGAAATAGAGCTTTTATTAAGTGATACTGTTTCGCTTATGTGGTTAAAAGTTTAAGAGCGGTCTGCATACCGCTCTTTTTTTTATCCAATTACTTCTGTTCAAAAAATATCTGGCCGAAAGGCAAACGCCATTAGTCCAGCCGGTCAGCAATGTTAATATTCATATTCTTTGTAGAAATCACCCTGCCGTTATCGCTTATCAATATTGCCCTGTAATCCGGAAATGAGTTTAACAGTCTTAAGCCCTTCTTCCTACCCAGCACCATCACTGATGTACTCAAGCCGTTTGCAAATTCTGCACCAGGGCCTATCACAGTGACGCTGGACAAGCCTGAAGCAGGATAACCGGTTTTTGGGTTTATAATGTGCGCGTAGCGTTTACCGTCAAACACAACATACTTTTCATAACTCCCGGAAGTTACTGCTGCTTCGTCCTTAAGCGGCAGGATTACGAAAAGCTTATTAATATCGGCAGGGTTCGTCACTCCTATTTTCCATGGCTCACCATTTGGATTCCGGCCCCAGGCCCTCATATCACCAGAGCCGTTGACGATGCCTGCCTGTACGCCCCGTGCAATCATCAAATCGCGGCATTTATCGGCAGCATAACCCTCTCCCAATGCACCAAATCCAATCTTCATTCCCCGGAGCTTCAGAAACACAGTGCTATTTGCCTTATCAAGGATTATATTTTTATATCCAACTTTCATAACTGACTTTTTGATTGCCTCAGGCGAAGGCATTGTTTTCATTGAACCATCGAATTTCCAGATCCGGTCCATGGCAGCAAAGCTAATGTCAAAAGCTCCCTTGGTGATCTTTGAAAGTTGCAGAGCGCGTTCCGTGAGTTCAAAAACTTCCCTGTCTACCTTAACCGCCCTGATCCCGGCATTGCTGTTAATTTCTGAGACCTGGGTGTGGGGCCTCCAGTCAGAGATGAGGTTCTCAATGCGGCTTACTTCTTTAATTACGGTATCGATGTAAGCATCAGCTGCTAAAGTATTCCCGGCAACGATCGTGATATCAAACCTGCTTCCCATCAGGGTCACGGCTCTTTTTCGAAGCACTTGTGAGTGGCAGCAATAACTTGAAAGGAAAAAGGATAATATCAGAATGTATTTCATTTGGGTATTAGTGTTTGGTCGTTTTGTCGGGCTGGACGTATTGTGACCTGCGTAAATATTACAGCGTGTAAAGTTCCATTGTCGCAGTTCCCCTGGTTTCATCGATGTAAAATAGCACAATACATTTTCGTTAACAAAGAGTTTGAACAATTCCCCAATTCCATTGTTAAATAAGGGTGGATGTTACAACTTTTAGTTGTACACTACCTGTAATTTACATCTTCCTTATCCGTTTTAATGCAGCCAAACTCTACAAATTCGCTTTCTCCGGAAGAAAAGCAGTCTCTGTTGGCTGCCGTAATTGATACTTCAGACGACACGATTATAAGCAAAACCCTTAATGGGATCATCACCAGCTGGAATAAGTCGGCCGAACAGATGTTTGGCTACACCGAAAAGGAAATTATTGGAAAACACATCTCGATCCTGATACCACCGGAGCGGCTTAAAGAAGAGGACTACATCATTAGTGAAATTAAAAGTGGAAACAAGATTGACCACTTTGAAACTTACCGCCGCCATAAAAACGGCATCCTCATACCTATTTCTCTGTCAGTATCCCCTATTATCATTGACGGTGAGATAATTGGAGCTGCGAAGATAGCACGAGACATCACCGCCCAGGTTGAAGCTCAGAATGAAACGAAGAGGCTCTATGAGGAACTTAAATCGCTGAATTCCAAGAAAGATGAATTTATCGGCTTTGCCAGCCATGAGCTGAAAACGCCGCTAACCTCGATCTCCGGATACATCCAGATCCTCGAGCGTGTTATTACAGACGACAGGGCCAAAGGCTTCCTTGCCAAAACCATGCAGCAGGTAAGCAAGCTTTCCTCATTGGTGAACAAGCTTGTTGATGTCTCAAAAATCGAGTCAGGCAAACTCCATCTGAATAAGACTTCCGTTGATGTTGAAGCAGTTGTGGCCGATGCTATCCAATTACTTGAACACACTAATGCACCGCACAAAATTAAGCTGCAGGCGAACGGCGAGCCGGTAACGGTCTCTGGCGATGGACACCGCATTGAGCAGGTGCTTGTTATCCTGATGACGAATGCCATTAAGTATTCGCCGAAAGCTGAAGAGATCGGCGTCCTCATACATTATGGCACCAACCAGGTCAAAATTGGAATTAAGGATCAAGGTATCGGTATCCCTGCGGATAAAATCCCGCATGTGTTTGACCGCTTTTATCGCGTAGAAGACGATCCGAACATATCTGGCCTGGGTATAGGCTTATACCTGTCTCATCAAATTATCGAGCGCCACAAAGGCAAGATCTGGGTCGAAAGTAAAGTCGGCGAAGGAAGTACCTTTTGGTTCACACTCCCCATAATCTCCTGACGGTCCTCTCATTGTCCCCTGTTCCCATAGGAACCCCTATGGAGCAACTGCCCACTCCACTCTCAACTCTCCCCGTAGGGATTTCTACGGAGCAAATTTCTATTTGTCAACTGTCCATCGTCAACTACTAGTGTCCGGTAAAAAAATTCACTTTTCGACCCCGAAGGTGGTCGCATATTTATAGCAATAGAAATTTCCGTCAAATCGACCCCGAAGGTGGTCGTATGTGTATGACATTGTCACATGCGACCACCTTCGGGGTCGGGAAACCGGATACACATAATTACTATAAACATGTGACCACCTTCGGGGTCAGGCTTGTTTCAATTTTTATATGGGGGCGTGCTTTTAAAAAATTAGTAAATAACCTCCAGAGGAAAGCATAAGAACATGTTTTGTCGACTTTTAAGTTTTTACCGGACACTAGTGATCGTCAACTCTCAACTCTCTGAAATTTCCTTCACAATCTCAAACCCCTTCCCAAACCCCTCACTCATCATTTTCGCCCACTCTTCTCCCGTTTGCACGGAAGCCTTAAGGGTTGTAATGCCATTGCTTTCAGAAAGGTGATATTCCTCCAGGGAGCCAGCCCAGCTTTTTACTTTTTCACTGGTTGTATCCTCTATCCCCTTTATCACTTCTCCCTGATGCTCAAACACCATTTCATAAGGCTCATTCTTGCTTTTAATTGTACTGATCATGCCATTGCCTTCCGTATCCAAAAAAAGTGTCTTGCCGCCGACTTTCCAGTCGGTTTGTATCGTTGACCCGCCGTTCGGATTAAACGGGGCGGTCCATTGAGAATATGTTTCTTCATTCCAAAGTGTATCCCAGACTTTCTGCACAGGGGCCTTGATCTCTTTTGTGAACTCTAGCTTTTTCATAAGATTTTGATGTTTAATGTCTAACTATAACAAAGCTAGAACAATAAAAATCTCGACATGGGGCTTAAAGGAGACAAATTAAGGGGTGAAATGCGACTGATGAGAACCATTTTCCGTTCAAATTCCATCCTTACAGGTACTTCTGTAAGAGTTATTTTTATATACGTTATTATCTGACCCGCGCCGTGTGTTCTTCCCTCATCCGTAATTGCACTCTTATTTTTGCGTACTTTAACCTCGAAATGGAAGAAGGCAAATTATTACATGCTATCATCAATACAGCCATTGACGGCATCATCACAATCGACTATCGCGGCATCATAGAATCGATGAACCCCGCCGCGCTTAAGATTTTCGGGTATAACGAAGCTGAAGTGCATGGTAGAAATATCTCTGTTCTAATGCCTGAGCCGGACAAAAGCGCCCATAATGGCTATCTTGAGCGTCATCAACGGACTGGCGAACGAAGAATCATTGGCATTGGGAGAGAAGTACGCGGATTGAGAAAAGACGGGAGTACTTTCCCATTCAGGCTGGCAGTTAGTGAAGTTGAATATGAGAACCGTAAGATCTACACCGGGTTCATTCACGATCTGTCTAAGGAAAAAGATGCGGAGAGATCTCTTAAAGAATATACGGAAGTCCTTGAAGAACGGATAAAAGAGCGGACGGCCATATTACAGACCCTCGTAAATGAGCTTGAAAAAGCTAAAGAGGACGTAAGTGTATCCCTCGAGAAGGAAAAAGAACTTAACCAGCTTAAAACACGGTTTGTTTCGATGGCGTCCCATGAGTTCCGGACCCCGCTCAGTTCAGTACAGCTCTCCGCATCGCTAATAGAAAAATACGCCGAAAAGCCGGATCAAAAGAATATAATTAAGCACACGGGTAAGATCAAGAATTCGGTCGGCCAGCTAACGGGTATCTTAAATGATTTCCTGTCGCTCGAAAAACTGGAAGCTGGTAAAACACGCGCGGAGTTACAGGACTTTGATGCAGTAAAATTCTCAGAGGACATTATCGAGGAAATGCAAATGATCACCAAGCAGAACCAGGTCATTGTCTATCAGCATACCGGCATGTCCAGCAGCATACATTTAGATCCTGCACTGTTAAAAAATTCGGTGATCAATCTCATCTCCAATGCAATCAAATATTCCGGCGAGAACACATTTATAGAATTTAACACAGAACTCAACGATACTGAGTTTACAATTACTGTAAAAGATAATGGCATCGGCATTCCTCAGGAAGAGCAAAAGAATCTGTTCGAGCCTTTTTTCAGGGCACATAACACGGGCAATATTCCCGGCACCGGCCTGGGACTGAATATTGTAAAACGCTATGTTGAGCTGATGGGTGGAAAAGTAACTTTCAAGAGTGCCCAGGATAAAGGAACCACCATCACTTTAAATTTTCCCCGTAAATGAAAAATACAACGGTACTGATCATCGAAGACAATGAAGATATCAGGGATAGTACGGCCGAGATTCTCGAGCTAGCCGGTTACCAGGTCCATACGGCGGAAAATGGAAGAGCAGGTGTCGAACTTGCCTTGAAACATCTTCCAGGTATCATCTTATGCGATATTATGATGCCGGAACTGGATGGATACGGAGTACTTTACCTGCTTAGTAAAAATGAGCAGACAGCAGGCATTCCCTTTATATTTATTACCGCTAAAACTGAGCGGATTGATATGCGCAGGGGGATGGAAATGGGCGCTGACGATTATCTTACTAAGCCTTTCGACGATATGGAGCTTCTCAACTCTATCCAGACCCGGCTGTCGAAAAAAGAGGCCGCTACAAAAGGTTCCGCAAAATCACTTTCGTTTGATGTATTAATGGATGAGGCGAGATCTGCGAAACTGCTGCACGATCTTTCTGAAAACAGCCGCCAGCGCAGTTACAAGAAAAAACAGGCCGTATACTCTGATGGTGATAATCTGTCCCATGTTTTTATGATCAAAAGTGGTGCCGTTAGAACCTTTATGATCTATCAGGATGGGCGGGAAATATCGACCGGTATGCTGGGACCGGGTGAGTTTTTCGGTTACGATTCAGTGCTTTTGAATAAGCCATGCAGTAATAATGCTGAAACACTCGAGAATACAGAACTTACCCTCCTCTCCCGTGAGGATTTTCATTCGCTCCTTTTTAAGAACCCCGGGATCTCGAAGAAATTTATTGAGCTGCTCTCAGGCAATGTCCGTGAGAAGCAGGAACAGCTGTTGAAGCTTGCCTATAACTCAGTTCGCAAGCGGGTAGCAGATGCGTTGCTAAACCTGGCTGAGAAATTTGGCGAAAGAGATCTTGACACAGCGACGTTCAAGGTTTCAAGGGACGACCTTGCAGCCATGGTCGGTACTGCCAATGAAACGGTAAGCCGGACCTTATCTGACTTTAAGGAAGAAAAACTGATAGCAAAAGATGCCAGTGTAATTAAAATTCTTTCTCTCGCTAAGCTGAGCAAAATAAAACAATAGTGATGCGGATCATTCTTTCGCCTGATTAATCTCATTGCAGGGCTCTAACCGTCAGCCTAGTTTTGTAGAAAATCATTTGGCGATGAAAGCAGTTGCATACAGTATAAAGACGTGTGAGAAAGAGATTCTCATCCGTGTCAACAGAAAAAAACACGACATAACATTAATTTCCAACCGGCTGACGCTGGATACCATTGCTTATGCCGAAGGCAAGGAAGCTGTGCTCGTATTCTCGAGTGACGACCTCTCCGCCCCGGTCCTTAGAAAGCTCAGTGACATAGGAGTCAAGTATATCTGCACCCGGTCAACGGGCACCGATCATATTGATCTCCTGGAGGCTGCACGCCTTGGCTTAATGGTGGCAAACATACCCGCATATTCCCCGGCATCAATTGCCGAGCACTCCCTTGCTCTTATGCTTGCCCTTGTGCGGAACTTAATACCCTCACATGCCCAGATGATGCAGTATGATTTCACACTTGACGATCTCGTCGGCACTACAATCCGGGATAAAACAATTGGAATAGTCGGATTTGGTGAAACAGGCAAGGCGCTGGCAAGGATCCTTACTGGCTTCGGCGCAACGGTCCTGGTGAGTGATCCCCGGAATGTGGCTGAGGAAGCAGAAAAATTAAACGCAAAACAGGCAGACTATCAAACCTTGCTGAAGCAATCAGATATTATTTCTTTTCATGTCCCTTTGAGTGAAAGTACGCTGCATATGGTGGACAAGAAAAGCATTGCGGAAATGAAGAAAAACGTCATACTTATAAATGTTAGTCGCGGCGCGATTTTTAACTCAATGGATGTGTACAAAGCACTTCAGGATGGGTGTATCGGCAAAATTGGAATGGATGTATATGAGTTTGAACATAATGTATTCTTCTTCGATCATAGCAGTAAACCTATCGAGGATAAGCTCTTAAAAGCCTTCATCCAGAATTCGCGGGTTTTACTTACTCCACATCAGGCTTTTCTGACGAAAGAGGCTTTGCTTGCGATTGCTACCAAAACCATAGACCATTTAGATCATTGGGCTTCTCCGGAAAAAGGCTCCGACAACTTTAGCCTGGCTGTGTCACATCCTTCAACAACGGAATTATGATTTCGTCAGACCTCGTCAAGAAGTACAATGTAGCGGCACCAAGATATACCAGCTACCCCACTGTACCCTACTGGAACAACGACCACTGGGATCAACAGAAGTGGTTCAACACCCTACGAAGGTCTTATAAGGAAAGTAGTGCAAATGGGATCAGCTTATATATACATTTACCGTTTTGCGAAAATTTATGCACGTATTGCGGCTGCACTACGAGGATAACAAAGAACCACAAGGTAGAAGAACCATACATCGATGCCATTTTAGCAGAATGGAGAATGTATAATCGTGTACTGGGAGGTAAACCCCGAATACGCGAAATACACCTTGGTGGCGGGACACCGACGTTCTTCAGTCCCGAAAACCTTCAGAGGTTAATCTATGGCATTAGTCAGAATGCACTCATATTACCCGATGCTGACCTTTCATTTGAAGGCCATCCGGCAAATACAACCCAGGCACATTTACAAACATTATACAATTGCGGGTTTCGGAGATTAAGCCTCGGTATTCAGGACTTCGACCCCTTGGTGCAGGAGATCATAAACAGGAAGCAAAGTGTTCAACAGGTAAGAGAGGTGACCGAGGCAGCCCGCGAGATAGGCTATACCTCCATCAACTACGATCTGATCTATGGACTCCCCCTGCAAAAGTTAAGCAGCGTCAACAATACAATAGCTGAGGTGTTAAGACTCAGGCCGGAGCGTATAGCTTACTATAGTTACGCGCATGTGCCCTGGCTAAAACCCGGGCAAAGAAGTTTTACAGAAGCAGATCTGCCTGTAGACGAAGAAAAAAGAAATTTGTATGAGCTTGGCAGGAATATGCTGCTTGCAGCCGGATATCAGGATATCGGCATGGATCATTTTTCACTTCAGGGCGATAATCTCCTTACAGCCTCCCGATCCGGAAAGCTGCACCGGAACTTTATGGGTTATACCCATCAGTATACCAAACTCTCCATTGGTCTGGGAATTTCGTCAATAGGCGATAGCTGGTATGCATTTGCACAAAACGTAAAGTCGGTAGAGACATACCTCCGGGATATTTCGGAAGGAAGATTTCCTTTAGTTAAAGGCCATATCCTTACACCGGAAGATCTAACGATACGCAGGATCATTTTAGATATCATGTGCCTCGGAAAGACAACATTATCAGCCAATGATCCGCTCTATCCTGGTTTTGTCTCCAGGCTCAGGCCTCTTGAGAAAGATGGGCTTGTCTATATTAATGATGCCCGGATAATAGTCACAGAAACCGGCAGATCGTTCTTACGGAACATTTGTATGTGCTTCGACCAGAAACTGGTATCCAATGTATCCACAACTCAGATTTTCAGCACAACAGTTTAAACTTATATCTACATTTTATGAGCCACACTTTTCATATTCCGGTACTTGGCCTTGGATTCTCAATTGATACGCCGTTAAAAGTTGCCCGTTACGGCATTTCATCCGTCGTTTCTATCGTTGATGATCAGCTCATCGAAAGAATGCGGGAATTTCATACACCCGACCCCATTGACTTTATTCCTATCGCAACAGGGCAACCCGACTTCCGTAGCCGCCGGATTACCGCTTATCTCAATCTGCTGGATCGCCTGGTAAATGAGCAGCATGAACGTCTAAAGCTTCAGGGTTTTACCTCATCCTCCGATATCACCAGGTATTTTGAGCTATTACCAGCCAAATCGAAAGGAAGAATCGCCTACAATAGCATGCTGACTGAGCGCAATCCTTATAAAAGGAGCTGCCTCCAGAACAGGCTGAGATCTCAAGTTAAAAAAGGAGAGATCGACGTGAATATCATGTCGAAAGTTGATAAGATAAATAATATCTTGGGTGCAATAGATCAGCCAGAACAATTATCCGACGCCCTTGCTGCGCTCAAAGGCTTTGCTGAAAGTAATTTAAGCTCTTCACTGATACTTTCGGCTGGCATGAATCCACGACTGTATACGTATATCGAAGAGTTTCCGGATTTCTTCCCGATTGCTTACCAGGCACCCAGGAAAAAGGTAATCCTTAAAGTAAGTGATTA
>NZ_JBBJNI010000178.1:0-7711 GCF_037719425.1 Daejeonella sp.
AGGCGCATTTAGGGGCAGATTTCGGATTCTTAAAAGGCGGTTCGGGAAGCAAGGTATCCAGGGATTCGCATTAAAGCCAATATTTCAGAATGAATAATAAACCTTTTAATAATAAAGTAGCGATTGTAACCGGTGCCGGGCAGGGTATTGGTTTTGAAATATGCAGGCAATTGGCACGAGCAGGAGCTATAGTAATACTAAACGATCTTGATGAATCACTAGCTCAGGAGGCCACATACACAATCCGGGAAGAAGAGGGAAATTGCATAGCACATGCTGGCGATTCAAGTGATTTGGCCTTTATTGACAGTTTGGTTGATCTGGCATTAAAAAAATTTGGGCATCTTGATATTGTTATCGCTAATGCTGGCATCACTTTATTTGGAGATTTTCTTAACTATCCACCCGAATCATTCAACAAAGTGATGAAAGTAAATCTTTCCGGCACATTCTTCCTGGCACAAGCAGCTGCCCGGCAGATGAAAAAACAGACATCAGGTGGCTCCCTTTTATTCACATCTTCAGTTACAGGTCATCAGGCTCATAAAGACCTCGCGGCATACGCAATGACTAAAGCTGCGATAGAGATGCTGGCAAAAAATCTTGTGATAGAATTATCTCCCTACAAAATTAACGTCAACACCATTGCGCCTGGCGCCACCATCACGGAAAGAACAATGGGCGATCCCGAATACGAATCAATCTGGTCAAAACTTACACCAATGGGCCGGGCAGCCAATACTGAGGACATAGCGAATGCGGCCCTGTTTTTAGTATCAGACAAGGCAAAACAAATAACGGGTCAAAGCCTTATCATCGATGGAGGATGGTCCTCCGTCAGCCCATCCCCGTCCTAAGGAATTTGAATATAAATTTCAGTCAAAAACACAAAGATCCTATCTTCACAGCCGAATAAGTAATAAGTAATAAGTAATAAGTAATAAGTAATAAGTAATAAGTAATCAGTAATCGGTCGTCGGTAATCAGTCATCGGTTATGACTTTCAACTCTCAACTCAAAATATGGCATTACAGTGCGGAATAGTTGGCCTACCGAATGTAGGAAAATCAACATTATTTAATTGTTTATCAAATGCGAAAGCACAGGCTGCTAATTTTCCGTTCTGTACTATCGAACCTAATATTGGCGTCATCACAGTTCCTGATCCGCGTTTAACCAAACTCGCGGAATTAGTACAACCGAATAAGGTGCAGCCCAACACTATCGAGATTGTCGACATTGCGGGCCTTGTAAAGGGTGCCAGCAAAGGAGAGGGTTTGGGAAATCAATTCCTTGGAAATATACGTGCCACAAGTGCCATAATCCATGTTTTACGTTGTTTTGATGATGACAATGTTATTCATGTGGACGGTTCAGTTGATCCTATAAGAGATAAGGAGATCATTGATACCGAGCTACAGCTTAAAGACCTTGACGCTGTTATAAAGAGGATCCAGAAAGTTGAGAAGATGGCAAAAACCGGGAATGATAAGGATGCCAAAAAGACTTACGAAGTTTGCAATATCGTAAAGTCGCATTTAGAATCCGGAAAGTCTGTCCGCACAGCTCCTATTACTCAAGAAGATAGAGAATTCATCGCAGATCTTTGGCTACTTACAGAAAAACCCGTTTTGTATGTTTGTAATGTTGATGAAAAATCAGTCGTAACAGGTAATAATTATGTAGACAGGGTTCATGAAGCTGTGAAGGAAGAGAATGCCGAAGTACTTGTAATTTCTGCACAAATTGAAGCAGAAATAGCTTCTCTGGATAGTTATGAAGAGCGGCAAATGTTTCTTGAAGACCTTGGCTTAACCGAATCAGGGGTTACCAAGCTTATCAGAGCAGCATATAAATTGTTAAATCTGGCAACTTATTTTACTGCAGGTGTACAGGAAGTAAGGGCCTGGACAATTACCCAGGGGTTCACTGCACCCCAGGCTGCAGGCGTTATACATACAGATTTTGAAAAAGGCTTTATACGCGCTGAAGTGATCAAATACGACGACTTCGTAAGCCTTGGGTCTGAAGCTGCGTGTAAGGAGGTCGGTAAATTAGGCGTAGAAGGCAAAACATACATCGTCCAGGACGGCGATATTATGCATTTCAGATTTAACGTTTAAATCTTGTCACTGAAAGGCGAATAACTATATTTGCTGCTAGTAGAAAACAGTACCCATAGTTCAATGGATAGAATTGCAGATTCCGGTTCTGCTGATGGGGGTTCGAATCCCTCTGGGTACACGTAGCGGGACAAAAGCCAAATTTTGGTCATTTGTCCCACTTTTTTCTTATTATAATTTCGTGTTTATCAAGCAGATAATTCCAAACGTTTCATTTACTTTGGTGGTTCGATCTTCTTTTCTATTTTATTAGCATTAACTAGATGTTTAGCTGAACGTTAAGCTGTCCTGCTTCGTCTATTTTCTACTATAAAGCCATTTCGTTGATAACGCGGGATCAGGCTTTCGCCGGAGATAGTTGGCAGGTGGGAAATTCCATCTTTAGATACCGTCGGCAGCCGCACACCTTATTTTCTTCCCAGCGGCCAGGGCTTTGTCATAGATCAGCGCATTCAGGTTGGAAATGGAATATCTTGCTTCAGTAGGTTTTAATGCTGATGGAGGCCACATTGTACAATTGCCTTCGAGTGGATCTGTTAGATAAGCAGTCATTGTTGATGCAGGTATGATTCATGGTTCCCAACGATTTAGCGTGGAAATTACAATCGGTTGCATTCGAATAATGCCAGTAGAAATCATAAAATTAGACGAAAAATAACGATTAATATCAAATGATAAATTATTCGTTTAAATCGGTTACATTTTATATTATTGTTTAATCAAACACCAACGAATTACATGAAGAAGAAATTTGCCAATTCCCAAAACAGATAATTATAACCCCGGTATATTTCCTGGTCACTCCGGAATACATTTCCACTATTTAATATGTCCGGTACGGCTGAGTTCTGTCCTGTTTCAATAAATTAAGAAAATAAAAGCTTTATGCATCGTATCTACTTTAAAGTAATACCTGTTTTTCTGTTCATAATAGCATTGTTTCCCGCAAAAACCGTACAGGCGGCATTGCATAACCCTGCTCGTGCTTATGCTGACACAATCAAAGGAATTGTGCGGGATAGTTATGGCATGCCCCTACCCGGAGCGCAGGTCGTGGTAAAAGAATCCGGACAGGTTGCCCTGGCTGGCACAGATGGCAGGTTTTCGGTTTTCGCCTCACAGGGAAACACCCTGCATGTCAGGCACTCGAAATACTACAATTTTACCCATAAACTGAGCGGGCGCAGTTCGCCGGATATTCAGCTAAGCGAACGTTTTATCTATCCGGCTGCCGATACCATAAATATACTCAATGGCAGGCAGTCGGTTTCCAGGCTATTGCAGTCTACAGCAACGGTGTATACCAATCAGCTTACCACATCACCTTCGCCTACCTTCCTGATCGGTTTACAGGGGCGTCTGGCAGGAGCCAATATCTTGCAGTCTAGCGGTTTACTGGGCCGCGATGGTTCCGGAATTTTTTTTTCGCTGAGAGGGCAATCCCCGCTGATCCTGATCGACGGGGTTCCGAGGGGGTTTTCATCCCTGGATCCGGAAGAAGTTGAATCCATAACTGTGCTGAAAGACGCATTATCTACTGTACTCCTGGGCCAGCGGGCTTCAAACGGTGTAGTGTTGGTAACTACAAAAAAGGGGCAGCCTGGTCCCCCAAAAATATCCTTTACTGCACAGACGGCATCTCAATCCCTGTTAAAGTTGCCGCAAACGCTCTCTTCATTTGACTATGCCACTTTGTATAATGAAGCCTTACAGAATGACGGCCAGGCTCCCGTGTATACACAGCCCATGCTCGATGCCTATAAGAACGGGACGGACCCTGTTAATTACCCGGATGTAGACTGGTACAACACTATTTTAAATAAAACAGCCCCTGCAAGCCGCTATAACCTCAATATGGAGGGGGGCGGAAGTACAGCAAAATATTTTGTTTCGCTGGATTATTTGAACCAGAACGGGTATTTCAAAACATCAGATATTAACTCTTATAACACTAATGCGCAGGCAGACCGTTACCTGATACGCTCCAATGTCAATGTTGATCTGAGCAAAAATTTTAATTTCGCACTGAACCTGTTCGGCCGTGTGCAGAACGGTAACCAGCCTGGAGTAGGGACACAAAGCGTTTTTTCTAGTTTATTAAGGACCCCAAATAACGCATACCCTGTCTTGAACCCCGATGGCTCCCTGACAGGCACCCAGAGCTATACCAATAATATCTACGGCCAGGCGGTAAGGTCAGGCTATCTTTCAGACTTCTCCCGAGACCTGGCCGCAGATCTGGAAATGACCCGGAAGTTAAATAATCTGGCAGAAGGCTTGTGGGCGAAAGGGAAAGTATCCTTTAATACCTCTACTGTACAAACCATATTCAGAAACAAATCCTTTGCAGTTTTCAAGTACCTGCCTGGTCCGCCGCCAGCTTATCAGAAATTTGGAACGGATGGCGATCAGGTGAATGGATTTTCCGTAGGCACCTCGATAAAATACACCTATACGGAACTGTCTTTAGGATATGATAAACAGTTTGGCGAACATTCTTTTAATGCTCTGCTGCTTGCCAACCAGCAGATAGAAAATTCGGGCAGCCAGCTTCCCGCCAATTACTCCACAGCGGGTACACGTATAAGTTATGCCCTGCATAATAAATATTTTGCCGAGGCTGCCATGAGCTACAGCGGGTTTAACCGGTATAAACCCGGTAAAAGAGCCGGTTTTTTCCCCGCCGTAGGCCTGGGATGGGATATTTCAAAGGAAAGTTTTGTAAGCGGCAATCTCAACTGGATCAACGCCCTGAAATTACGTACCAGTTACGGGCGAACCGGTAATGCCGACATAGGATATTATGTTTATAACCAATATTTTGCTGATGCAACAGCGTATACGATAGGGGCCACCCCGGGATCGGCTGGCGGAGTGGAGGAACTGGTGCTGGCCAATCCCAATGGTACCTGGGAGAAAGCAGATAAGTTTAACATGGGCATCGATGCTTCCTTATTCAGCAATCATTTATCCCTCACTGCCGAGTATTTCAACAATAAATATTTTGACCTTATGCAACAACGGGGGCGAAATTCGACCATCCTTGGCAATGATTATCCCAGCGAGAATATAGGTATTAACCGATATACGGGAACAGAGACGTTGCTAACTTACCAGAACAGCCTGCGGGGAGTTAATTATTTTGTTTCCGGTAATGTTTCTTCTATAAAATCCGAAATACTTTACCAGGATGAAGTTATACGCCAGTATGAGTGGATGCGGCGTACCGGCAGGCCGACAGGGCTAACTTTCGGGTATATTTCTAATGGCTTTTTCCAGTCACAGGCAGATATTAATGCTAGCCCGAAAGTAGAAGGTTACGTGCCTGTACCGGGCGATCTGAAATACAGGGACCTCAACGGGGATAATATCATCAACCAGTTTGATCAGGCGCCCATCGGCTCCGAAAAGCCGCTGCTGTACTACGGTGCAACCCTTGGATTCAATTACCGGGGATTCGATTTCAATATGCTACTACAGGGTGTTGCCAACAGAACCCGCCTGGCATTAGGCGACTCCGAGGTAGAGTTCCAAAACAATGGCAACTACCAGGCATTTGAACACCACCTGAACCGCTGGACGCCAGCAAATGCAGCTAATGCCAATTATCCAAGATTATCTGTAGGTGTAAATATTAATAACCAGGTACCCTCCTCATTTTTTATACGCTCTGCAGATTATATGCGCCTTAAAAATGCAGAGATCGGCTACACTTTCCCTAAGCGGCTGGCAAGTAAGCTGCGCCTGTCGTCCCTCCGCCTGTTTGCCAATGGCCTTAACCTGTTTACTAGTGCAGAGTATGACAGGCTCGACCCGGAGTATTTCGGAGCCTCTATCCCCGTACAAAGGGTTGTAAATGCAGGCATCAATATTAAACTATAACCAATAAAAAGCATGAATATGTTTAAATACCGGTATATACCTATTGTTTTTTTGGCAGGAACGCTGATGATATTTTCCTGTAAAAAAAACTACGAAAAAGAACCGCTTGAAAATATTACCGAAGAATATATCTGGGATGTCCAGGATTCGGCAGGGATCTATGCACGAAACTTTCTGCAAAATACATACACTTTTCTGCCTAACGGATTTAACCGTATAGATAATTCACTGCTGTGTGCTGCGTCCGATGATGCAGTGCCGTCACAAAATGGCAACCTTATTTCTCTTCTGGCCAATGGCGGCCTAAGTTCCCTGAATAACCCTGATGATGCATGGGCCAAAAATTACAAAGGCATTCGCAAGGTAAATGAATTGCTGGGGAATATAGACCGTGTGCCAATGCGGGATAAGCAGCTCAAAGAATGGTGGAAAGCTGAAGCCCGGTTTTTGCGTGCTATGTTCTACTTTGAAATGGTGAAACGCTACGGCGGCGTTCCGCTGATCGGAGACAAGGTATTTACACTGGAAGACAATCTGCAGATACCAAGAAATACTTATGTAGAATGTGTAAATTATATCGTGGCAGAATGTGATAATATAAAAGGCCAAGTACGGGTAGATCCGATAGATGATGGTAACCTGGGCCGTATTACACGTGGCGCCGTGCTTGCACTTAAAGCCAGGATGCTGTTGTATGCAGCAAGTCCGCTCAATAACCCTGCTTCAGACCCTGCCCTATGGAAAAAAGCTGCCGATGCGGCAAAAGATATTATGGCACTGAACACTTTTTCCCTGGAAACAAGTTTTGCGAACGTTTTCATTACCCGTAAGAACAAGGAGGTTATCCTGGCTTTTCAGCGCGGGCAGACCAACGATGTAGAGACCAATAATGCTCCGGTAGGCTTTACCACACCGGTAAGCCGCGGGTATACCAGCCCTACCCAGGGACTGGTGGATGCCTACGGTATGAAGAGCGGGCTGCCGATCAGCGATCCGGCCTCAGGGTATGTAGCGTCTGACCCTTATACAATCGGAACAAGAGACCCAAGGTTCTATCTTACAATATTCCATAATGGAACGCCGTGGTTGAAAAGAACCGGTGGGGTACAAACTTACGAAGGGGGGCTGGATAAGCCGGGCGGCTCGGTCGTGCAGACTAAGACCGGGTATTATATGCGTAAGTTCATGGCCGATATGAGCAACCAAACCTCTTATCCTACACAGGCACACAATTTTATCATCTTCAGGTATGCAGAAGTATTGCTGAACCTGGCAGAAGCCCAGAATGAAATAGGAGAAACTGTTGAAGCATATAACCAGTTAAAAGCCCTCAGGGCCCGTGCCCTGATCACGCCGGGCACGAATAACCTTTACGGATTAAAAGCCAATATGAACCAGACGCAAATGAGGGATGCCATACGTTTAGAACGCCGCCTGGAAATGGCCTTTGAAGAGCAGCGTTTCTGGGACATACGCAGGTGGAAAATTGCAGAAAGCGTATATAATCAGCCTTTGCATGGAATAAAGATCACGAACAGCCCAACAGGGAAACTGACTTACCAGCAGATAGAGGTTGGCAAAACGGTGTTTACCCCTAAAATGTACCGTTACCCAATCCCTTACAGCGAAATTGTCAAGAATGAAAATCTTAAGCAAAATGAAGGATGGAACTAAAAATCACCTGTTTTGATGAAAATTTACGTGCT
>NZ_JBBJNI010000179.1:0-5336 GCF_037719425.1 Daejeonella sp.
TGGTATAAAGAATTTGAAACGGATAGGAGTGATCAGGTTTAGTAACGAGCGTACACGTGATTACTGGGCTGAGCAGGGATATGATTATTATTCGGGGCTATAGAAGGTCAGTATTCATCTGATGACTGGATCTCATCCGATAACTATCGGTCATCAGATGAGTATCTCCGCTTAGAATGCTTATTTTTGGTTTTATCATTAATTGCCATCCTTCGTCTTAGCACTGGTAATTTACCCAACCAGATATAGGGCTCATGTTCCGTGCACCCTTGTTGATATTTTTTAGTGATTACGATCACTTATTTCACGTGGTTACATCATTCGCTGCCCGGCAGAATAAGGATAAGTTTGCATAATAATAAATTCACAGGAGGTTTTCTTTTATCAATATTAATCCCAATATGTCATGAAAAGTAACGTTAGTCAAAGGTTTTTAAGTTCTAATGAACCGACCAGAAGGGTTCGCTCTACGCGTTATTTCAGGATAATCTTTACTCTCTTTCTGATTGCACTATCATACAGGGAGGCAAGAGCACAAAACTACATAGTGAACTATCTGGGTTTGAATCTGGACGCGCGCGACCTGGTGTATTACCCCGCCGGTAAATTGTTTATGATCAATTCCATTAACGATGGTCAGTTGGGCTACGTCAACAGCGACGGTCAATATAGATTCCTGCTGAAGGACAGCATACTTATTGGTACTGCTGCGATGAAAATCCAGGGCAATACCCTGTATGCTATTATAAACCCTGTAAGGAAGCCAAACGCTATAAAGGGTGGGAGCAAACCTCAATTGGTAAAACTGAATTTATCTACTAATAAAATTGAATCTGTATATGAACTTGGAGACCTGTTTAAAGGGCTTCATTATGTAACGGATCTCACCGTTGATCCTGACGGAGTGGTTTATATCGCCGATGCCTTAGCTCCGGTAATATACAAAGTTGATAAGAAAGGCCGCGGTTCCGTACTGGTCGAAAATGAACTGCTCAGCGGTATAACAGATCAGATCAAATCAATCGCATATCATAAACATGAATATCTTCTGGTATCAGTAGGACGAAATATTTTAAAGGTTGACCTTAAAACGAAGGCAATATACATGGTTTCTATAGAGAAGGATTTCGACGACATAAACAGCATTCACTTTACGAAGGAATACCTGCTTGTCGTCTCAGAAGGAAATGCTGACGGCAGGGTTCATATACTTAACACGTCTAATAGCTGGTTATCCGGGCAGGTTTTGCGCACCGATATATGGAAGTACAAGCGACCAGTAAATATCGAATTCGTAGATAACCGGATCTACGTGCTTGACTCGGAGGCTGATAAGATCGCACAGCCGGACTTTTCCATCAGGGTTATTGATCTGAATAAACTTCCGGCTAATAAAAAGCGGAAGGCTAGAATTATAGCCGGCGATGTGACAATCCTGAAAAAGGATTTTTAAGATCAATTTAATAAACAACGCTTCAATACTTGTATTAGCAAAACCCTGGCGATAAATAAGTATTCTCATTGCACTGAGATATTCAAAACGGACCAGGTAGAAATGCTTATAAATCACATAATTAAGACTTGATTCCCGGATTTTCTAGTCCTATATACACTTAATCTATTATAGTATACAAAAAGAATTTTGTTAAACGTGTATATTTATTCCTGATATAACTATAAAATAATTTATAACGAATCTATTTTACTTTGTAAGTAATAGTATATCCTCTTAAGTATTTTTCGGTGGCAAATCGCAATATCAGACGACAGAATTAACATATGAAAATCATTGTATTTATTCTCGATTTTCAGGGCACTGCCTTTGCAAGTAAATAAGTATGGAAATCTACGTAAAGAATATGGTATGTATTCGTTGTATTATGATCGTTAAGATCGAAATGGAACAGTTAGGTTTTCACTGCAGATCAATTGAAATGGGAAAGATCGATATTGTCGAAGTTCTGACGGGTGAAGATTTGCAGCAGATAAGAGATGCTTTGTCAAAATGGGGCCTTGAGGTTGTCGACAATAAGAAGCATGTTATTATAGACAAGATTAAAGGGCTTATCTCTGAGATGATTAACCAGCCGGAAACACATGCAAAGGGGAATTTTTCGTATTACCTGAGCTCAAACCTTAATTTGGATTACACTTATTTGGCGAATGTATTTTCTGAAATGGAATCCACTACAATCGAGCAATACGTAATTCAGCAGAAGATCCTGATTGCAAAAAATCTTATTGCCTTCAGCGCTTTAAATCTCACCGAGATATCATGGAAATTAAACTATAGCAGCGTAGCCCACCTTTCCACTCAATTCAAGAAGGTGACCGGAGTGACTCCTTCAAGCTTCAAGCTTCAAGCGAACAACATCTCAGGCTAATACAATGTGTGAATTATAGAACTTTCAGATAAAATTATATAACAGATTCTGCTTTCCCCAAGGTAGCTTTGCTAAACGGAATGTTAAACCTCATTTCTAATTTCCTTAATCTACATTATGAAAAAAAACATCACACAAGGTATGGATGATGTCCAGCTGCTCAAGAGCAGAGGCTATTCTAAACTAAACAAGACGATATGTTATGTCGCAATGCTCATTGTTGTCTTTCTGGCTGCTTGTAAGAAAGACGATTTCCAGGGAGAAGTTGTAGGGCTCTGCCCTGTAGTTGTTTCCACCGATCCGATGGACAAGGCCGTTGATGTTCCTTTAAACAAGGTGATCACCGTGACCTTTAACACCACAATGAGTGCATCAACTATAAACAGCTCTACTTTTAGTTTAAAACAAGGCGCAACAGTAGTGCCGGGAGTAATAGCGCCGACAACCAACAGTGCCGTTTTTACTTTTAAGCCGGATGTTGCTCTTTCACCTTTTTTACTTTATACGGGTACTATTACAACCGGGGCTAAGGACACCTTACGAACAGCTATGGTTGCCGATTATGTATGGTCTTTCACAACAACTCCTGTTGTAACGACATCATCAAGTCCTTCTGCTGCAGGAACTACTACCGGAGCGGGAGCATTCGCTCAGGGTTCATTAGCTACTGTAACAGCAACACCGATCAGCGGTTTCACTTTTACAAACTGGACAGTTAATGGGACAGTGGTTTCCACCAGTGCCAGCTACCAGTTTACAGTCAATGGAAACATTGCATTGGTTGCAAACTTTGCCCCGGTACCCATCGGAAAATTTTCGGTAAGCCTATCCTCTCTACCGGCTGCGGGCGGAACTACGACGGGCGCGGGCTCTTATGATCCGGGTACATCGGTAACTGCTACAGCACGGGCTAATCCAGGGTTTACCTTTGTGGAATGGACGGAAAACGGAGTTAGGGTTTCAACAAGCACAAGTATTCAGTTCTTTATCACGGCTGACAGGACATTCGTTGCAAACTTCAGGGCAATCCCGGCGTCACAATTTGCTGTTGTATTATCTTCAAATCCAGCAGCCGGGGGCACCACGAACGGCGAAGGGGCATTCTCTTCCGGATCTTCTGTGACGGTTACGGCAGCAGCCAATGTGGGCTATACCTTTACCAGCTGGACTGACCAGGGGAGTGGAACTGTATTATCTACAAGTCCAAGTTACACGTTCGTGTTAAGCTCAAACCGAAGCCTGGTGGCCAATTTTACCCTTAACACCTACACATTAACGGTAACTGCAACCAATGGTACAGTGGCCAAAACTCCGGACCAGCCAAGGTACAATCACGGAACCAACGTGCAACTGACAGCGACACCGGCCACTGGCTTTGTCTTCTCGTCGTGGAGCGGTGATGCCAGCGGATCTGCAAATCCACTAACTGTTAATATGAATGGCAATAAGAATATCACTGCGAACTTTACAGCCATACCGGTAAATACTTTCACATTAACGGTAATTGCTAATAACGGATCAGTTACGAAGAATCCAAACCAGGCGACTTATAACAGCGGATCTACCGTGCAGCTTACAGCTACACCAAATAGCGGATTCAACTTTAGTTCGTGGAGTGGCGATGCTACAGGTTCAGCAAATCCATTGACGGTGACGATGAATGCGAATAAGACGATCACAGCTAATTTCACGCCTGTGGCTGCACCGCTATTCACGTCAATTTTTGGAGCTTTTGGGGGGAGTGCAGGTATAACCAATCAGGGAATAAATACGCTCATCAATGGAAGCATCGGCACCACTGGGGTCGCCACTGTGATTACAGGATTTCATGATGGAACCACAGGGGATGTTTATACAGAAACCCCGTTAAACAAGGGCCTTGTAACAGGAAGGATTCATGCAGCACCTCCGGCACCCGGTACTGCTGCTTCAGCTGATATAGCAGCTAAGGCATTACTGGCAATAAATGCGTTTTACGTCAGTATCTCGCCTGCGAACAGGCCGGGTGGTATTGTTCTTAGCAATGATGAGCTTGGAGGACGGACATTAGCGCCAGGTACATATAGATCTGCAAGCGGAACATACGGGATAACAAATGGAAATCTTACTCTGGATGCTCAGGGCAATGCGGATGCTGTATGGGTATTCCAGGTGCCAACCGCATTAACTGTGGGGGTAGCTGGACCAACCGGTGCACGTAGTATCATTCTTGCTAATGGGGCTCTTGCCAGAAACGTATACTGGTACGTCGGGACTGCCGCTACCATTAACGGCGCTGGTGGCGGTACAATGGTAGGTACTATCATCTCTTCTGCGGGAGTAACATTCTCGACCGCTGGAAATACCGTTCAGACAGTATTGAACGGCCGTGCTCTGTCGCTGGTTGCATCAGTTACTATGGTAAACACAACCATCAACGTGCCTAATTAATACTGAACACATGTAAATGTCATCTGTGTATATCCCCCTTTTTCGGGGGATTTACCAAACTAAAAAAACAAAAACTTTAATCTGTAATAGAAGATCTCTTATGTTTCTCAAAAACAAAATCATACAAAAAGTTATCATTTCCTGTTTAATGATAATTTTCATCCAAGGCAATGTGCAGGCACAAAGCACTTTCTCACCGTGGTGGTTCGGAGTGTCGGGAGCTGCAAATCTGAATATATACGATGGCACTACTCAACGCCTGAATAATTCATTGTTTGTTCCAACGGCCTTTCACAGAGGTTTAGGTTTCAAGCCTTACGGATCAATATTGATGGAATATCGTCCCGGCCCGGTTTGGGGCGCAATGTTAAACGTTGGGTATGATGGACGCGGTGCAAAGTTTAATGATGTGATAGCTCCCTGTAACTGCCCGGCAACCCTCGAAAGCAAGCTGAGCTATTTAAGCGTTGAACCAAGCCTAAGATTAGGCTCGGCTACATCTAAATTTTTCTTTTTTGCCGG
>NZ_JBBJNI010000179.1:5346-7642 GCF_037719425.1 Daejeonella sp.
AGCAACGGATTTCGCTTACACTCAGCTCAAGCAGCCTGACACGGACGCAGAAATGAGTGCCATGCGTAAGACTATTATTTCAGGGCAGATAGGTGCTGGTTATGACTTTATAATTTCAGCACCAGACAAAGAATCTAAAGTCGCTCTCTCTCCATTTTTATCTTTTCACCCATATTTTGGCCAGGATCCACGAACTATTGAAAGTTTGACGATTTCTACCATAAGATTGGGCGCAGCACTTAAATTTGGTAAAGGTCCGATTGCAACTATTGCTCCAACACCGGTTGTCGCGGTTATGCCAGCTGCTGATGTGAATTTCTCGGTTAGGGCGCCGCTAGTTGCCTCTTTAAAGCGCCAGGTAAACGAAACATTACCCCTGCGTAATTATGTCTTCTTTGATGAGGGGTCTACAGCTATCCCATCACGTTATGTAAATCTTTCCAGAGATCAGGCGAATAACTTTAGGGAATCTCAACTTCAAACCATGCCGACAGGCGGAATGAACGGCCGTGCGGCACGTCAGTTGAACGTGTATCATAATATTCTTAACATAACGGGCGATCGTTTGAGGGCAAATCCAGGCTCATTAATTTCTTTAAGCGGGGCATCCATGAATGGACCTGAAGAAGGCAAGCAGTTCGCAGAGGGTATAAAGCTTTACCTGGTTAATACTTTCGGAATTGATGCATCACGTATATCAACTGACGGTCGTACAAAGCCACTTATTCCTTCTGAACAACCCGGCGGTACCAAAGAGCTGGTATTACTTCGTGCAGGCGACAGAAGGGTTGATATTGAAAGCAAATCGCCTGAATTGCTGATGGAAGTTGGCGGAGGATTGCGCCCTGTACAAATTGAAGCAGTTCAGTTTAACCCTGATGACAGTAACGTAATATTCAATGTTGGAGGTGCTACCAGCACACTAAAATCCTGGACGGTAAATGTTACCGATGAGCAGGGGATAAGTCAGCGCTTTGGACCATTCACCAGTGATCGGGAAACTGTTCCGGGGAAAACCATATTGGGCGATCGTGCAGCGGGAAATTATAATATAACGATGCAAGGCGAGACTAAGAATGGTTTGCCAATTACTAAAACTACCACAATGCGTTTAGCGCGTCAGGATGATAATATCGAAAAGGCATATCGTTATAGTATTCTGTTTGACTTTGATAAAACCAAAACCATCCAGGCTTACAGCACTTTCTTAAGAGACGTGGTTAGCCCGCAAATCCCGGACGGTTCCACTGTGATCATACATGGCCACACGGATGTGATAGGAGAGGAAGGTTATAACAAAACATTATCGCAGGACAGAGCGGCCGAGGCACAGCAAATTCTGAAAAGTGCGCTTTCGAACTCCGGGAAAAATAACATAACGTTTGAAACCATTGGTTTAGGTGAAGATGAAAGTAAATCTCCATTTGAAAATATGCTTCCGGAAGAACGTTTTTATAACCGGACGGTTATCATTGATATCATAACTAAAAGATAACCACTAACGCATTCTGGTCATATTTTATTAATTAAGAGCCCCCTGTCGGGGGCTTTTTTTGTTCACTTGACCGCCATTCGAAGTGTCAGGGTGGATCAATTAATTTGTCAATCGACAGATCAACTTCATGAAATATCCTGGTGTTGTGATTCAAATTTCGCGTATTTATCCCTATTTTTATTGACACCAATTTTAACTGTCTTAATGAAAGAATCAAGTCCTGCTGAAGAGTTACGGCTTGCGCGCGAAGAAATCGCTTTCCTAATCGCCGAGCGTGAGAAGCGAGAAGCGGAACTCGTGTTAGCTAATATTGAACGTGAATTCGAAATTAAGGAAAAAGAGAAGCGTGCCGCAGAGCTGTTAATTGCAGTTAAGGAACTTACTTTTCAGAACGAAGAAAAGGAAAAACGTGCTACAGAGCTAGACATTGCTAATAAAGAGCTGATCTATCAAAACAAGGAAAAAGAGAACAGGGCCGCGGAGTTAGCCATCGCCAATACAGCGCTTCGTTATGAAAGCGAGGAGAAGCAAAAGCGAGCTGCCGAGCTGTTGATCGCCAATAAAGTGCTCCTTTATGAAAGCGGAGAGAAGTCGAAACGGGCTGCGGAGCTCCTCACTATAAATGCAGAAATAGCCCTTCACAGTCAGCTGCAAGAGCTAAATAAGAAGAAAGACGATTTTATCGCCCTGGCCAGCCACGAATTAAAAACCCCGCTGACCAGCATAACCGCCTATCTGCAGTTCATACAGCGTAATCTCGTTACTGAAGACAGAAATAAGCATCTAACTGATAAGGCATTA
>NZ_JBBJNI010000180.1:0-7607 GCF_037719425.1 Daejeonella sp.
AAAGGGAATATTCAACTTTAAGTGAAGCTACAGTATTTGGTTTTGGCTCAGGAGTGGGCTGGGCTCTCGCAATAGTTGCACTGTCAGCAATCCGGGAAAAGATCCGCTATTCCAACATTCCAGCTCCGCTGAGAGGCTTAGGTATCACATTCATCCTAACAGGTTTAATGGCTATTGGGTTTATGAGTTTTATGGGTATTACGCTTTAAGAGCACTGTTCAACAGAAAATATCAGCATTATGGTCCTATTAGCTATTGACATCACAACGATCCTGACAAGTGTAGTAATATTCACCGCATTTAATTTAGTGCTTGTTTATATAATCCTTGTTGCAAAAGCAAAACTGATGCCTTCAGGCTTAGTAAAGATCAACATAAACAATCAGGAAAGTATTGAAACTGAAGCAGGTTCAACTCTGCTTAGCACCTTAGCCCAACGAAAAATATTTCTGCCTTCTGCATGTGGAGGTGGCGGCACATGCGCGTTATGTAAATGCCAGGTTCTCTCCGGTGGTGGGGAGATTCTAACTACTGAAGTGCCTTACTTTACACGCAAACAACAACAAGACAACTGGCGCCTCGGTTGCCAGGTAAAAGTAAAGCAGGATATGGAGATTAAAATTCCTGAGGAAGTCTTTGGAATTAAGAAATGGGAGTGTGAAGTAATATCCAATGACAATGTGGCCACCTATATAAAGGAGCTTGTGGTTAAACTGCCTGAAGGCGAATTCCTGGAATTCGAATCCGGCTGCTACATTCAATTAGATGTCCCGGTTACAGAGGTCGACTTTAAAAACGAACTCTACAAAATTGATGACCGCTTTCGCGATGATTATGATAAGTTCAAGATCTGGGATCTTAAAATGAAAAATCCGGAGCCAATATTCCGGGCTTATTCAATGGCCAATCATCCCGCCGAAGGCAACATTATAATGCTTAACATCCGGCTGGCTACTCCTCCTTTCGACAGGCAAGCAGGCGGGTTCATTAATGTGAATCCGGGGATCTGCTCTTCTTATGTGTTCGCTCTCAAGCCTGGTGACAAAGTAGATATTGCAGGCCCTTTCGGTGATTTCCATATTAAACCCACCAGAAAAGAAATGATCTACATCGGCGGCGGGGCTGGCATGGCCCCCCTGCGTTCTCATCTTTTCCATCTCTTTCACACAGAGAAAGAAAGTGAGAGAAAGATCAGTTTTTGGTACGGGGGCCGCTCCCTTAGGGAAGTGTTCTATACCGAGCATTTCCGGGATATTGAAAAAGATTTCTCCAATTTTCAATACAATATTGCCTTATCCGAGCCTTTGGCAGAGGATAACTGGACAGGCTACACAGGTTTCATCCATAACGTGCTGTTTGAAAACTATCTCAAAGACCATTCCGAGCCCGAAGAAATAGAATATTATCTCTGCGGTCCACCAATGATGAATTCTGCCGTTTTTAAAATGCTCGACGACCTCGGGGTTCCGCCTGAGAATATTGCATTCGACGATTTTGGCGGATAACAACATTCTATGAGGCTTGCGCTACTGATCTTTCTGACTTTGCTGACCCTCCTGGGATGCAGGGAAAATCAAACGATTCGTAAGGTTTCCGGTGAAGCTCAGGGCACAACCTGGCATATCACATATTTATCTGAAGACCCAAAGGACCTTAAGCCTGGCATCGACTCGATCCTGAGGGATCTGGACCTTTCTCTTTCTACATGGGTAAAATCATCGATCATCTCCAGGATTAACAGAAATGAAAAAGGTGTAGCTATCGATAGTTATTTCAGGGATGTATTTTTGAAATCAATAAGCGTTTCTGAAAAAACCAAGGGGTTATTCGACGTGACTGTGGGGCCCCTTGTAAACGCCTGGGGGTTTGGGCCGGCAAGAAAATCGGTCATTGACAGTGTGACAATTGACAGTTTAACAAGTTCGGTTGGCTACAAAATGTTAACCCTCGAAAATGATCAGGTCATCAAGGCAAAGCCAGAAATAACTATCGACTTCAACGCGATTGCTCAGGGTTATTCGGTTGACGTCCTGGCAGCATACCTGGCTAAGCATGGGGTAAACGATTATCTGATAGAACTAGGTGGCGAGTTAATAGCAAAAGGTCGCAAAAACAAGGAAAGCTGGACGGTAGGAATCGATCAGCCAGACGAACAGCAAGGGAGCGAACGAAAGCTTCAGGCAATTGTCGAATTAAATAACAGGGCGCTTGCCACTTCTGGCAACTACAGAAAGTTTTATGAAGAAGACGGAAAGAAATACGCCCATATTCTGGATCCCAGAACCGGATATCCTGCAAAACAGAACATATTAAGCGCCACAGTTCTGGCTGAAGATGCTATGACTGCAGATGCCTATGCAACAGCTTTTATGGTAATGGGATTGGAACAATCGAAGCTGTTCCTGTCGAAAAACGAGGATCTCAATTTAGAAGTTTTTTTTATCTATGATGATAACAGCATCTGGAAAACGTATGCTTCCGAAAGTTTGAAAAAGTCAATTAGGGTACTTAATTAGGATTTGCATTTTTCCTGCGGCAACGCTCCGCAGATGCCGCATACTCCTCCTTCATTCTGTAAGAGCGGATTATTACTACTGCAGGTACCTGAAAATTTACCATCCTTTTTTAGTAGTATCCTTATTGCGATGCCTGCAATTGCCAGAGCTAAAAGCACAATACTGATTAAAATGGTAGCCATAATCAAATTTACTAAATTTCAATAAGGCCGGCAAGATCTGCAGGTTTAAATCATTACAGAGGATTCTTAAAGCTTGTCATTGGACTCAAAAACCCAAAAGGTAACGCTGCAATAAAAATATGCCGGCGCCTCCAAGGTAACCAAGCAACGCTAACAAGCTGATTTTTTTCAAGTACCATAGAAAATCAATCTTTTCCATACCCATAGCGGCTACTCCGGCTGCAGAACCAATGATCAAACAACTTCCTCCGGTTCCGGCACAATAAGCCAGGAACGACCAGAAATAATGATCGGTTGGATATGTTGTCATATCATACATACCCATACCAGCAGCCACCAAAGGAACATTGTCTACAATGGACGAAAGCAATCCTATTGAGATTACAATAATATTTAAATTGCCGATCTTTTCATCCATATACGTTGCCACATCCCGTAACTGGCCTGTGGATTCCAGCGCGGAAATAGCAACCAGGATACCGAGAAAAAATAATACGCTTGGCACATCAACCTTTCTAAGTGCATGAACTACTGAATAGACATCCTTATCGGCATCATTTTTCTTTTTATGAATGATCTCTGTTACGATCCAAAGCACAGCAAGGCCAAATAATATGCCCATAAATGGCGGCAGATTCGTGATTGTCTTGAAAAACGGAACGAAAAGCAGAGCGCCAATTCCAAGGAAAAAAACAAACTTCCGCTCAAAAGACGTGGCCTTATCCGTTTGAACATTTTCTTTAACTACAGCATTTTCAATTTTACCGTTCATTGAAAATGATAATATAAAAAGCGGGAGCATGAGACATGCTAAGCTTGGCAAAAACAAATGCAGAATAAGGGTTTCAGTCGTCACCTGTCCTCCAATCCACAACATAGTAGTAGTAACATCCCCTACGGGAGACCAGGCACCGCCAGCGTTTGCTGCTAAAACGACCATACACACAAAAAACATCCTTGTGGGTTTGTCACCTATAAGTTTCCTCAGCAAAGAAACCATCACAATCGTCGTGGTCAAATTGTCAAGAACAGCAGATAGAAAAAAGGTAATGATACTAATGATCCATAATAATTTCCGCTTATCAGTAGTATTGATCCTGCTCGTTATCACTTCAAATCCGTCATGCGCATCTACGAGCTCAACAATTGTCATCGCACCAAGCAGAAAGAACAGTATCCCGGAAATTTGTCCGAAATGCTCATAAAGCTGTTCGGAGACAAGACCAACGTTGGACCCGCTCATAATATAAATGGCCCAGCATAATACACCTGTGAGCAGAGCACTGGCTGTTTTATTTATTTTGATAGGATGCTCGAACGCTATTGCAGCGTAGCCGATAACAAAAACAACAATAATCATTAAGTTCATAGCCTGGATATTTAAGCAATTAAATTCATCTGATTAAGAATATTCCAAGATACAAGTTACAGAACTCTAAAGGTTTATCAAATAAATCAGAAACTATTTTAACTACAATTTAATCAGAAGATTTATCAAATTAACAGATTGATGTGAATTGACGCTTACTAATTCTTTGGAGCTTGTTCGCAGACAGGAGAATCGTATTGCTATGCCAACCTTCAAGGTTCACAGCTTACCAGTATCAAAAAACACTGATCAATTATTGCCGTATAGACTTTAAAAATTCCGGAATTCGATTCAAAGCTTTATCCGTCCCTAAAAACTTCACAAAAGCACTCCCAACAATAGCCCCCCGGGTATATTCAGCAGCTTTACTAAAGCTTTTCTGATCAGAGATTCCAAACCCGATCATGGTCGGGTTTTTTAATTCCATGTCTTTGATCCTTTGGAAGTAAGCATCGCCTTCATTGGAAACCTTCAGATCCTTGCCTGTGGTGGAAGAGGATGAGAGAAGGTATATAAACCCGTTGCTCAGACCGTCAATCTTTCTGATCCTTTCTTCGGAGGTTTGTGGTGTTACCAGAAATATATTGCTCAGGTTATTCCCAAGGAAACAGTTCTTGTAAAGGTTCTCATATTCGTACATCGGCAGGTCTGGAACAATAACGCCATCGACACCCACTTCAGCAGCTTTATTACAAAAATTCTCAACTCCATATTGGAGCACAGGGTTAACATAGCCCATCAGCAACACAGGGATAGATACACGCTTTCTAAGCTCTTTTAATTGTTCGAACAGTATCGGTAAGGTCATTCCGTTGTTTAACGCAACCTGCGAGCTCGCCTGAATTACCGGACCATCGGCAACAGGATCGGAATAAGGGAAACCAATCTCTATAAAGTCAGCACCGCCTTTTTCCAATGCTTCAGCAATATCGAGTGTGCTGTTTATATTAGGATATCCTGCAGTAAAATAGATTGATAATATAGGACTCGTTTTATTCTTAAAAAGTTCGTTAAGTCTGTTCATTATTTGAATAGTTGTTAAAGGTTGAAGTGTTTCATGTAGTTGTCCAGGTCTTTATCACCTCGCCCCGAAAGACAGATCACTACCGTTTCATTTCCTTTGAATTTCATTTTCTCCAAATGAGCCAGGGCATGCGCACTTTCAATTGCTGGAATGATACCTTCCAGTTCGGCTAATAACTTTCCAGCGTCCATAGCTTCATCATCTGTAGCACTAACATACTCGCCACGGCCAGCTTTGAATAAATGTGCATGCTGCGGGCCGATACCAGGATAGTCTAGTCCGGCGGAGATTGAATAGGGCTCTACTACTTGTCCGTCGTCTGTCTGCATTAAGATCGAGCGGCTCCCATGCAACACACCTTCTTTGCCAAGCGCTGTTGTGGCTGCAGATTCGCCGCTTCCAACTCCTAACCCTGCAGCTTCTACGGCTATAAGCCTGACGTTCTCATCATCAAGGAAATGGTAGAACATACCGATTGCATTACTTCCCCCTCCTACACAGGCCATCACTATGTCCGGGTTCTCAGATCCGGTCTGTTCTTTAAGCTGCGCTTTTGTTTCCTCAGAAATAATCGACTGAAACCGGGCAACCATATCTGGATAAGGATGAGGGCCGACAACAGAACCGATTATATAATGTGTGTCTACCGGATTATTAATCCAGTCACGCATTGCTTCATTTGTAGCATCCTTAAGCGTTTTACTACCGGATGTAGCAGGGATCACGGTCGCACCCATCATTTTCATGCGGGCAACGTTAGGAGCCTGCCGCTCAATGTCAATCTCTCCCATATAAACCACACACTCCAGTCCCATTAACGCACAAACGGTAGCAGTTGCAACACCATGCTGACCAGCCCCTGTCTCAGCTATTATCCGCTTTTTACCCAAGTGCTGAGCCAGCAAAATCTGTCCTACCGTGTTATTTATCTTATGAGCTCCGGTATGATTCAGATCTTCTCTTTTAAGGAAAATCTTAGCACCGTATTTCTTGGATAACCTCCCAGCCAGGAACAATGGCGAAGGCCGTCCTACGTAATCCTTAAGCAACTTATGAAACTTTTCTTGAAAAGACGGTTCGTAAATGATCTCCAAATACTTGGTTCGCAGCTCTTCAACGTTCGGATAAAGCATTTCTGGGATATAGGCACCGCCGAAATCACCGTAATAACCTTTATCATTCACCCCCCAGTTCACCGAACTTTTTATAAATTCTCTATTCATAATAGTAGTTCTTGGTTGTTGTTAGTAATTAGTTGTTAGTGGCTTAACTCCTAACTCTTTCAAAAACACTTCTCAATTTGTCGATATCTTTTATTCCTGCGTCAGTCTCAAACTTGCTGTTCAGATCAACACCGTAAAAACGCACGTCCTTAATCTCATTAATTCCATGAATATTATCTGAGCTTAATCCTCCGCTTAGAAAGTAGGGCTTTTTGCCATGATATTTCTCCAGAATCTTCCAGTCAAAAGTTCGTCCTGATCCGCCATGATCACTGGTTTTGGTATCAAACAAGAAGAAGTCTGCAAAATCCTCATAGCCCGAAAGAGTCGCAAAATCAAACTCTTCAGATATCCCGAATGCCTTGATTATCTCAACATGTTTTTCAGTCTGCATGTTGTGAAGAAATTTTCTAAACGACCTGCAAAAATCCGGCGACTCATCGCCATGTAGCTGGACGGCATCAAGGTCATAGTTGATGACCTGGTCTGCAATTACATCCATTGCCTCATTGACAAACACACCGGTCTTTTTTATCGAGCCGGGAATTGCCGCCAGGGCCCCTACCTCCAGGTCTCCAACGAACCTCTTTGAGTGCGGATAAAATATAAAGCCCACATAATCTGGCTTTAATTCCACAAGTCCCCTGATATTTTTAGGTTCTTTCATTCCACATACTTTTATAATCATGCCACTAGTTTTTTAAAGCTTTCCAATGCCTTCTTGCTTACCAATGACTCTTCGGCCTCGTAGAAACAGTCAGCAAAAGAAAGATGTGGTTTTATCGTCCTTATTGCTATCGCTGCATTGCAGATCACAACATTATTCTGCTCTGTAGTTCCGTTCCCATTCAGTACATTCTTGAAAATAGTCGCAGAGTCCTCAACTGTACTCCCTCCCCCTATTTTCAAAGGATCGATCTTGTCGAAACCCATCTGAGATATCGAATGAATGTGCTCGCCGCTTCCGGAGAAGGTTTTAAAATCGCAGGTTAGTGATATCTCATCATACCCTTCGAGCGCATGCACAATGGTATATTTTAAAGAAGATTTTTGATACAGGTAAGCATATAGGCGTGCCAGTTCGAGACTAAACACTCCCACAAGCTGGTTTTGAGGCCGCGCAGGATTAACCATTGGCCCAAGCATGTTGAAAAAGGTTTTAACACCAAGCTCTTTACGAATCGGAGCAACATTTTTCATTGCAGGGTGAAAAAGAGGGGCGTGGAGGAAACAGATTCCAGCACTGTCCAGGCTTCTTCTCAAGGTGTCTGAATCATTTGTGAAGGTATATCC
>NZ_JBBJNI010000181.1:0-7592 GCF_037719425.1 Daejeonella sp.
TATACAGTGACTTATATCACTAACTTAATGACATTGAGCGAAAGCTGGAACCTCAAAGACCCCTCAGTCCTGCACGGGCGGGACAGCTCCCCTGCCTACCGTCAGACAGGTTTAAAAATTGGGAGCAGGAGACGTACCCGGCGGAATACAAGAAAATTGAGCTTCCAGCGGAGCAGGCATTTCATCGGAACTAACTGAAATTTAAACTTGTATGTTAAATTTTGATCGGTTTTGTGATGAAATTGTTACCTTCGCAACCTACCTATTGAAAAATATCCGTAATGAGATCAAAAGACCGTTTAAAAAACATCTGGGTCGAGTTAGTGGGCGAGAGTGCCGAATTACGTAATGAGCATATTGCGGTTAACGCCATGTGCTTAATCAGCTTCGTATTGCTGATGATCCTGGTGCTGTTTGATATCGTCATGGGGATGTACAATATGGCTCTGATTCTCGGTTCAATGAGCATCGTTAGTAGCTTTCTGTATTATTATGCCCGCTATAAGCAGAAATACAACGCCGTTATTTTTATATATACAATAGCAAGCTATGCAATTCTGGGAGTTTGTTTCGTGTTCAATTCGGGTATTAACGGGCCAACCGTACTGGGCTTCGTCTTAACGTTTCTTCTTCTGACAGCGATAGTAAAAAGAAAATATCACTTAACTATCGCCTGCGTGCATGTCGTTTTCCTTATCTCTTTATGTCTTGCAGAGTACCAAATGCCGCACTGGTTTCCCTATTCGTATTCTTCAGGCCTTGTGAGGATTGCTGACTGGTCGTTTGTTTTCGTACTCTGTATGGCGTTTACTTATTTTATAGTCATGTTCCTGCGGTCCAGTTATAAACGCGAGCACATTTTGGCTGAGCAAAGGGCGCTGGATATTTTAGAACAGAATGTCAGGCTTCAAAATCTGATCGCTGAAAAGGATAAACTGTTTTCTCTTGTTTCGCATGATATCTCCACCCCCCTTACATTGATACAGGGTTACCTGGAGGTGCTCGGTGATGCGCCCGCGGAAAAGGAGATTGAGATAAGGCAAGGATTGCTGTCGCTTACCCGAAGGACCTCGGACATGCTGGTGAACATGCTCACCTGGTCTAAGAGCCAGATGAACGGAGTGAAGATCAACACCCAGTCGTTCAACGTAAATGAGCTTCTTCATCGTAATCTTCCTATATATCATTCAATAGCCGAAGCAAAAGACATTAGCATAGACACTTCCGCCTGCAGTGATGTATTTGTAAGCGCCGATGAGGAGATGACCAAAGCCATTTTTAGAAATCTTCTGAGCAATGCCATAAAGTTCACCCCTTCTGACGGGCAAATAAAGTTAGCTATTGAAAGAGATGGGAGGTTTTGCAATATCCATATTACAGATAACGGGATCGGCATGTCACCGGAAAAACAGCAGGAGCTGTTTACCCTTAATTCAAAAGCTACCTACGGAACTCATAATGAAACGGGCGTAGGGCTTGGTCTGGTGCTGTGTAAAGAATTTGCGGAATTGCAAAAGGGCAATATCATCGTGAAAAGTACAGAGAATGAGGGGTCTAATTTTACGGTAAGATTGCCGTTGAGTTAAACCGCAACGTGCTGTAATATTGCAACCACGCTATCTGACAAGATTTCCACATTGTGATGCGCGTATAGCGGAATGGCCATAAAATCTCCCTCTTCCATATAACGAACATCACTCCCCACAGTACATTTACATCTTCCTTTTAAGATGAGGAAGCTTTCATGAGATTCGTCGTGAACTTCATCGATAATATTAGTAGACGCAACCACCAGCAATTGGACAACCTTGTCTGATTGGTGCAGTACGGATGTGAAAATTTCTTCTTTGGCAACTTGATCGGGGATTATGTCCTTTACAAGCTCAACCCATTTGCTGTGATCAGAGAATGGCGAGATAAGCGGAAGATCCCTCAGACTCATTTCCTTTTCCTTTTCGATATTAAAGATGCTATCCTGTATTTTTTTCTTAAATCGCGGATGAGGAGTTATCCCTTGTGACTGTGCATACAATTCCAGCGCTGATTGAATGCTCTCCAGTTCAGTGCGTATTTCCGGGAAAATAGAAAACATGCGCTCAACCTCCCCCCGTTCGTTTAGATCGAGCTGATCGAGGACATACATTTCAAGTATGCCGCTTTCTATATATGTCTGTTTATCCAATTTTTAATGGTCTTGTCTGTTTCAATTCTTCCCGTAGCCTGGTGACCGCTTCTTTCATACTGATGCGCAATCTGCCTGCAGCTTCTTTAATGTTTAGCCCATGTGTCATCACCAGCTCTAATATGCCGGCTGACCCTGTAGCCTCGTTATTTTTATTTATGGAGTCAAAGATCGCAAAATTTCGTGCAATGTTTATCATCCATGTTGAAAATGTCAGTTTCTTAGCGTCGTGTGCCGCCCTGCACTTCCATATCTTCAATATCGTCTTCTCCAGTAACCTTTCTGCCGCCACCTGGTCTTTCACGATCCGGAAGATCACCCCATATAACAACGGTGCATAACTATCGTACAATAAAGAATACTCAGATCTGTCATCACTTATATTAAGCTTAACGGAAGATCTGTCTTTTATATATTTAGTCACCTGTCCTATTATAAATATAGTGAATTTGATTGTTGGTTGTTTATTAGTTAGTCGGGGGTACGTGTACCTAAACGCTCTAATCAACTAACAACCCACAACTAACAACTTTGTTCTAACAACCCCTGTCATTGCGAGCCTGCCTACCGTAGGCAGGCGCAGCGCGGCAAAACAACTAACAACTTCGTTCCGTCAATTAAAAATCCCCTCATTTTTATAGATTTGTCCTAACGCAACAAACATACTCTTGGCAAAACCTATACTCGTATTAAAATTCGGAACGGCATCCATTACCACCAGCAAAGGTGAGCTTGATGAAGTTGTGATCTCTGAGATTGCTCGGCAGGTGAATGTTATACATCACAAATACAATCTGGTGATCGTATCATCAGGAGCTGTAGGGGCCGGAAAGCGCTTCCTTAAAAACTATAGCGGTACTTTAAATGAAAAGAAGGCGGCAGCATCCATCGGCAATCCGCTCTTGATGAACACTTATTCCCGCTATTTTTCTCCTTACGGGATATCTATAGCTCAGAGCTTATGTGAGCGGCATCACTTTTCAAACCGTGATCAATTCTTGCAGCTGAAAAAGACTTATGAGAAATTATGGGCAAGTAATATTATTCCAATCGCAAATGAGAATGATGTTGTAAGCAACCTTGAATTAAAGTTTTCTGATAACGACGAGCTGGCTACACTTATAGCTGCGGGTTTCGGCGCTGAACAGGTGTTATTCAGCACATCTGTTCCGGGTGTTCTGGATGGAGAGGGGAATGTTATTCCTGAGCTGGACACTTCTGAAAAGAAAGTGCTTTTATTAGCAAACAAGGAAAAGTCTTCAACAGGCCTGGGCGGCATGACGTCCAAGTTAAACTTCGCCCGGCTCGCCAACCAGATGGGGATAGGCGTGGTAATTTTCGGGGTACGCACCGAAGATGGAATATTAAAGGCCCTCGAAGCAAAGACCGGAACTCTATGCCATGCACAAAAGATCAACCTTCCGGCACGTAAAAAGTGGCTGGCGAGCGGCAGCCTGGTCAGCGGCCGGATACAGATAGATGCCGGAGCATGTAAAGCGTTATTGAAACGGCACAGTCTGCTGGCAGTGGGTATCATAAAGATCCTTACAGGGTTTGAAAACGGCGAGATTATAGAAATATTAGACGAAGAGAATAATGCTGTTGCAGTAGCAAAGGCAAAAATTGCTTCGTCGGCCCTGGTTAAAGATTTTAACGTGAAAAATCTGGAGGTGGCGCATGCGGATAATATTGTGCTTCTTTAAAAGCTGAAAGTTGAAAACTAAAAACTGAAGCTTGCTGAAGACTACTGGGAAGGTATTCTTGTTGCGCTTGTCATTCCGAATAATTTCGAAGTTTTCTTTAAAACCTTCCACCGTTGTGTACACTGGCGTACACAACGCATTGAAGCAACCTCATTATTTCTTCAAATCAGGCGCCTGGTTATCCGACCTGGTACGTTCGCCACTTTCAGTTTTCAGTTTTCAGTTTTCTCCAGCTCTTATAACAATCCCATTATCAAATCTTCCCCCCAAGTCTTATATTTACCTCATAATAATTAAGATGGACAATATTCAATCTCTTCTCGAACAAGCATCTCTCGCTACTACAGCTGCGCGGGGGCTTAGCGATGAGAAGAAATGCCTGATACTAAATACTCTTGCAAAAAAGCTAAGGGATAAGGTAGCGGCAATAGTAAAAGAGAACAAGAAAGATCTGGATAAGATGCCTGATACTGATCCTAAAAAGGACAGGCTTCTGCTTTCTGAAGTGCGGATCAATGATCTCGCGAAAAGTGTGGAAGAGATCAGCGCTTTGCCTGATCCTTCTGATCATTTGCAGTATGAAAGTACGCTTGCAAACGGCTTATCTGTTAAAAAGATCACAGTTCCTTTGGGTGTTGTGGGGATCATTTATGAATCACGCCCGAATGTGACTGTTGATGTTGCCGCTTTATGTATCCGTTCCGGAAACGTTTGTGTTTTGCGGGGCGGTACCGATGCCTTTTTTACCAATACGGCTTTGGTGTCTTTGATAAGAGATGTGCTTGCAGAATATGATGTCGATGAAAATATCGTACAACTATTGCCCGCCGACAGGAAGTTCATGCCTGAGCTTTTGACTGCCACAAAGTATGTAGATATTCTGATCCCGCGCGGATCACAGCAGCTGATAGATTATGTGCGCGAGCATGCTTCCGTTCCGGTGATCGAAACAGGAGCGGGCGTATGCCACACTTATGTCGAAAGCACAGCTAATCTTACAAAGGCTGCCGACATTGTTACCAACGCTAAAGTCACCCGGCCGTCCGTTTGTAATTCACTGGACACGGTGATTGTTGACAGGAAGATTACTGCGGATTTGTTAAAGCTTCTTGCCCCGAAATTACTGGAATATAGTGTCGAGATCTTTGCTGATGCTTTCAGCTATGAGATCCTCGAAGACCTAAAATACCCTCATCTTATTCAGGCTGTGGAAGAGGACTTTGGACGCGAGTTTCTTGACTTTAAATGCTCAGTAAAAACTGTCGATAATCCTGATGAAGCGTTAAAACATATCAGGACCTATTCATCTAAACATTCGGAAGCCATCATTTCTGAAAACAAAGAACTATGCGAGCGCTTTCTGAAGGAAGTAGATGCGGCAGCAGTATTTGCAAACGCTTCTACCCGCTTTACCGACGGCGGAGTTTTCGGCCTTGGCGCTGAGATTGGTATTTCTACGCAAAAGCTTCATGCACGCGGACCTTTTGCTTTAGAAAAGTTAGTTACTGAGAAGTGGGTTGTGAGGGGGGATGGGCAGGTTCGTTAAACGCTGTAATTTATTGCTGAAAGCTGAAAACTGAAGGAAACGACTCTGGACGGAAAGAGTGATAGTTGAATGAGACTAATAATTGAAAGCTGAAAACTGAAAGTTGAAGGAAACGTACCTTGACGCTAGGGTTGAAAGCTGAGAATTTAAGGAGACTAATAATTTGAAAGTTGAAGGAAACGGATATTGACGGTTGAGTTAAAGCATCTGGTTGAGCCTTGAAGGTGGGTACGTTTGGTCAGTTTCAGTTTTCAGTTTTCAGTTTTCCGTTTTTTTAATTTTCAGTTTTCCACTTTCAGTTTTTTTCCTTTTCATTTACGTATCCTTTATAATAGATATGCTTTCAATCGCCCCTGAGCATAATTGCCCCAGTTTTTCATTACTGATTTGAGTGTAGCGATCAGACCATTATTATCTGTAGGTTTTCCTTTTTTCGGTGCTGCAATTGTACCAGCCGCAAGTGCCTTGGGGGTTACTAACTTGGCAAACCAGGTTACATTTTCATGCGGAAGGGCTACACCGAGTATCATGCCGGGAAGGCCTGCAAAAGATTCTGGTCCTCCGGATACAGGGATTTCGTCAGTGTAAAATGCTACCACATAAATTGAGTCCATTATAATAGCATTTGCTCTGCGGCACGTGTAACCAGCTATATCGCGGGTTTCTGACGTAATTTTCCATGTGATCTTTCGAATGCTGTCTGTAACGAGGAACTTCTCCTCGTAAATTGTTTTTTGAGCGACGACCTTGCTGGCTGCCAGATCGGTATATATAATGTTGTTTTGAGGGGCAATGGCTACCTGTTCATTAAACATCACCCGGGGACCCGCGTCAGGGTCTATCGGCGTAAAAAGGGTTTTGTCTTTGGAAAATGCCAGGGTACTTTTTAAAATCCTGAACTGTGGCTGCGTGGATTTGTATTGATCGTAAGCCGCACGATAAAACATCTCGTTGTCCTTATTGATCATACGTGGGATCTGCGCATGCATATTTATGCTTTTCTCAAAGTCAATGGTTCCCTCGAAAGCAAAGTTTGTATGCTGGGCATATCCGGAACGCGCGGAAATGAGAAGAATAATAATGAGGAAGTATTTCTGAGCTTTCATCTTTTTTATTTTTTTGGTTGAGGTCCGCCCATTTTACTAACGTCGTAAATAAGCGAGAACATTGCATATCTCCTGATCGTGGTATAGCTATTTTGGGTGATCATATTGCTTGTCGCTCTTCTGCTGAATCCTGTGTTCTGATTAAAAAGGTCATTCCCAGAAAGCTGAAGCTTAAGACCCTCATCCTTCATGAAGCTTTTTGTTAAGGTTGTATTCAGTAAGAACCGGCCAAAATCCTCATTAAATGATTGAGTTTTCTGCTGGTAGAAATAACTGCCGCTTAAGCCGACCTTAACCTTACCGGGCAGGTACAAATTGCCTTCCATATAAGCATCCGTTGTCCAGCCGTTGTTATTGATGTTCTTTTGTAAATCCGACTGGCTTTTCGAATAAGAAGGGCCAATACCCGCATAAAAGTCGTATTTCTTTGCTTTATAAGAACTGAAAGTTAGCCGGGGGGTATACGTTTCTGATTGGGTCTTGTTTAAAACGTTATTTATCATGTTGTAATAGGTATTGCCATTAACATTGACATTCAAACCGGCACGCAGGTTTGTTCCAGGGATCTTCCGGGAGAAATTACTATAGATATAGAAATTAAACGGTGATTTACTACCCAGGTTTATGGATTGGAAAGTGCTTTTTCCTGCCTGGTCAGTAACGGTATTATTTACAATAGCGTTCGAAGTAAATGAGTACGAGCCATTAAAATATATATTCCGGTCGGATATTACCTTATAACTGTTGTAGCCAATGCTAAACCTATTGTTAAAAGATGGGCCAAGCTCCGGATTTCCAAGTGTAATGTTTAGTGGGTCGGTATTTACACGAACAGGCTGGATCTGGGAGATGTTAGGCTGGCTTGTTGATCCAAAATAATTCAATCTGAAAGATTTCTGCGTTGTAAAGTTATACTGATAACTTGCCTGCGGATTCCAGTTCATAAAATTCCTGTCATACTGCTTGCTGGTATATAGGTCTGTCTGGTCAAAATTCACAACACTGGCTTTTGTCCCGAAAGTTATCACGCTCTTCTTTGGCCGGTAACTAAAGAT
>NZ_JBBJNI010000182.1:0-7470 GCF_037719425.1 Daejeonella sp.
GCTTCCTTTTCCACTTCTTTCTGGATTCGGGTTAATTCTTTTTGAGCGCTTTGCATGTCAGGAAACGACGCCAGACTAACTTTAAACAGTGTCCCGGGCATTTCCTCAAGAATTCTAGCCTGCAGACCTCTTTTCTTCATGTTTTTGATATACGTTTCTGCGTCGCTTCGTTTCTTAAAGGCAACCCCTATAATTTCTACGGTTGTCGTTACTACGACGGGTTCTGCCTCTTTCTTTACCGGTTTTGCGGCTGGCACGGAATCGACGACCGCGCTATCCGGAAGACTGATAGGTTGATTTATAACTGCTGAATCAATTGATACAGGAAGGGGGGTATTCTTAATATTGGCAGAATCGGACGCTGCGGGGATACTTGACACATATCCTGGCAGCATGCTGTCAACTAAATTACGGGCTCGTGGATTGAAGAAATATAACAAACCTGCTGCAAGTATACCAAATAAGAGAGCGCCTAGGATTATTAATAGAAAACGATTTCTTTTTGGTTCTTCGACGTATACTTCCTCATTTTGAACTTCTTCCTGATTTTGGTAATTGATGAAATCTTCAATGGAGTCGCTTGGAATAGTAGCGGGTATAACGGGATCATTTACAAGCGACTCAACAGCTTTCTTAAGATCGGCTATTGGTTTTAGTCCATAAAACTTGCCAGTAATATCGAAGTTTGTCGATGGCTCAAATGTCAGGGTCTCACTATTTTGCCGAATAACTCCTAACGGTTTGACTTCGGCAATGCCGGAGGTTCCAAGTACGTCTAAAATACCGGAGGTGAATTTCTTAACGAAGTATTCCGCAGATGAGGGAGAAAGATTCTTCTTGAAGCTTATATAGTCTGATAAGGAGGTAAGGTCCGATAATTTATCAGCGAAAGAAACCTGATATGAAGGGGGCAGGAAAGAATTACTGGTGCTATCGTAGGATCCGGGAATTCTTTCTTTAGTGAATGTTCCTAGTCCGGGAAGGCTTACTTCATCCTGATTTCGCAACAAATCCGCAATATAAATCCCAATATCCATCCAGAGCGTAAAGTTAATTTTTAATTCGCAAGCACCAAAAACAAAGCGTTAGAATGAATAATTCACTCCTCCGAACAGGGTCAGACCTAGCCTGGAATAGTAAAGATATTTTTGGTAAGATTTTCCAAGTAAATTATTTGCACGAAGAAACACACCAAACTTATTGTTGATCCGATATTCAGCACCAGCGCTTACATCCATAAAACTTTTGATGTTTACGATATTAACGGGAGCCGATGCGGATCCAGGGGTTCTCGCAGAGCTCTCACCTTGAAACAACAGCTCGCCATCTATGATCACCTTTTCATTTACATCGAAGCGGGCATTTGAAGTAAGACGAAGGGTCGGCTTGAACCACGCTTCGTTTTCACTGGCCAGTTCATAATTGTAAATTTCTGCCTTTCCCGTCAAACCGAGAACCTCGGATGCTTTAACGTTAAACTGGCCATTCAGCCCAAATATTTTGCTGTTACCGTTGTCATATATGGCATCGAAACGATTGATGGTAGTTGCATTATTAACGAATAACAAAAGGTTTTCTACAGTTTTGTAAAAGCCAAATACTTTATATCCGAATTCCGCACCAGCATTTCCTTTAATACCAGCATAGATATTCATCTTCTCGACAGAGTTAGTTATAGAAATGTTTTTACTCAAGTAGGGGTTTTCCATCGCCAAATCTCTTAGTGAAGTCTTAAGCACATCTCCATTCACTCCTCCAAAGAGGATCGCATAATCGGTAACTACCGGAATTTCAGCAGAAACGGCTGGGAAAATATTTGTTCTGCTTTTGTCTCCAAACTCCTGGACGATATTAGCCCCAATGTTCAGTAAAAATCCTTTGCCCTGAAGCTTTACATATGGATTAGCTCTTAAAATGCTGTTTCCAATTTTGTAAGCTTCGTCTTTAACTGAGGTAAAATCTGCCGAAGCGTTAAGTCCAATGTTAAGCAGGTTTATCGCTTTGTTCACAGATCCGCCCAGAATGACTGTGCTTTCTCTGCCTTCATTAATATTGCTAAACTGGTAAACTTTCAGGTTTAAGGCGTAATCCAGGGGCGAGGATTCCGAGTAGTTATTCATCAGTTCTGCCTGCCCGATGATCGTACCAAATCTTTGCTTATCCATATTCACAAGGGCGGAAGACACCGGATTAGATCCATAGAAGTAAGTAGATCTCCGATCGTACATTAATTTACCCGAAAGTGAATACGAATCTAAAACCGTACGGCCAAATAGACCTAATTGCTGCGTTGAAAATTGCTGCCGTTCCTGATCGCCCTGCTGGGAAAGGTGCTTGAAAAAAGCTCCTGCTTGTAAAGCCTGGTCTCGTCCTGTATTAACGTAAACCTCTCCAAGTGTTGTCCCTGAGCTTCCCGCTGCACCTTTAGCGTAATTATTACTCAGAACAACTTCCTGTTCATCGGCCATTTTCTGAGCCTCCAGTACCTTGATATTGGAGTTTAGCTCAAGCTTTTTATCAATGATATTGTAGGTAAGCGCAGGTTTGTACGGCTGTTCGTTTTTGAGATCAGGGCTGCGGCGAATTTTTACAGCATCTGCGAGAACTGGTTTGTAAGGCCTTACAACTTCAATTTCTTCAGTAAGTGTTCCTGTAGGCGGCGTAGGGTTAGGTTTATCCTGTGCGAAAGAACTAACAGCCAGGCCTAAGAAGCTTAACAGAATCGTATATCTTAAAAATGGGATCTTCATCTTATTACTATTTATTTTATTGCTGCCAATTTTCCTTTTGCGATAGCGAGGATATCATCGTCGTCACTCTCGTAATTGTCAATGATACTTTGTAGTGTGCTTTTTGCCTGGAAATTATCCTTTAATCCAACGTAATTATCAGCAATAAGAATGTAGGTTTTTGCTACCCAATAATCATGGGAAGGCATTTTGTTGGTTAGTTCGAAAGCTGTGGCAAGCGAAGTTTTGAAATCACCTTTTTGATATTGGAGACTGGCAACGTTGTATTTTGCTTCAGCACCAGTAACGGTCTGAGTTTTATCAGCAACCAATGTGAAATATTTTAAAGCTTCTGCTTTATCCCCGGTTACCAGGTTTGCTTTACCTGAATACAGATCAGCCCTGAGTTTCTCTTCCTGCGATGATTTTTCAAAATCCCTTACGAACTGAGCATATTGCAAGGTTTCATCCGGCAAATTCATATTTGCGTATGATTCCATCAGATTATTGATAGCATAACCATAGTGTGCACGATATTCTGAAGTCAGTTCAAGCTTTTTCAAATGCACGATAGCCTCATTGTACTTCTTCTGAGAAAGATAGATCTTCGAGATACTGATCAATGCGCGCTCAGTATAATCACTGGTCCAATCGTTCAAAATATATTCGTAATCAGGAATTGATTCGTTCGGACGGTTCAGCTTAACCAGGCTCTCTGCCCGGATAAACTTAGCGTGTTTGTCATGGATCGGCTTATTTGGGAATTTATCGAAATAAGCGTTTACTGATTCGAAAGTTCCCTGATAGTCCCCTTTTAAAAAGCGGTTATTTGCTGCCTGAAAAGTGATGTTATCCTGCTCAGAAGTACTTAGATTTCCTATACTGGTCGTATTAGCATAAGATAGAAAGCCAGCAGCATCAGACCTTTCGAGATAGATGTTCTTAATAGATTCAAGTGCTAATTTAGCCTCATCGGTAGTCGTGTATTCACTTACAACCCGTTTAAATGTCTCGATAGCTGCGTCGTCCTGATCCTGGTTTAATTGGACAAGCCCAATGGTAATCAAGGCGCGCGGTACGTAGCTGCTCCGCGGATATTTTGTGATTAGCCCGCTAAGGTCATTTTTCGCAATATCAAAGTCATTCTTGATAAAATAGGTGTAGGCGATCTCAAATCCGGCATCATCAGCATAATTTGATCTTGGATATTGCTGAAGCAGGGACTTGTGAGTAGCAATCTTTTCATCGTTTTGACCTTGCAGACCCTGGATCATTCCTCTTTGAAACAATGCGTAATCTTCGCCTGTCGCGTTTGAAGATACAATGCGGTTGTAATAGGTTAGCGCATCGCCATAATCCTTCAGAACAAAATAAGAATCCGCCAGTCTAAGGACAGCGTCGTTGATAGTATTGCGATCCTTTTCATTTCCCTGTAAAAAGCGGCTGAAGTATGTTGCCGCTTTACGATAGGCTTCATGTTCGAAGGCTGCATAGCCTAATGCATAATGAGCAAAATTAAAAACATCAGTTTTACGGGATACAGGCATATCGAGGAACTTCTCAAAATTATCCACCGACTCACCAAATTTCCTCACTTCGTACATTGCTTCTGCAAGCCAGTATGTGGAAAGTGACTCGACGTCCGGGTCAACCGCACTGGCATTTGAACGCATAAAGGCTGAAATGGCATTTTGGAAAGCACGCTCATTATAAAATTCCAGGCCACGGTAATAAGTTACTTTTTGGTAAACTTCCTTAGCCTCTTTGTTCTTATTTGGAATAGATTCGAGGATTTCGATCGCATCCTTATAATTCTTGGTTGAAAGCAAGATCTCTCCAAGCAAAGTTTTGGCAGAGTCAAGTTTATTTGAACGCGGATAAGTTTTGATAAAAAGCTGTGTTGCGTCAAGCGCTACCTGGTGAAAATCAAGCTCGTAAGATAGTTTTGCATAGTTAAATAAACCTTCTTCCTGTAATTCTTTATCTACGGTTAATTTTGAGGCCTTGAAGAACGCATTACGGGCGCCTTGTTTATTGTTTGTCTTGAGAAATGATTCACCAAGTGCAATCATCCCGTTCTGGAAATATTCATCGGCCGAAGAGAGCTTTTCTAATTCGACAATAGCCTTTTTATAATCCTTAAGCTTGAACCAGGTATAACCGATCTGATAATTGTCTTGATTATTCTGAGTTTTTCCAAGATCTTTTTGTTGGAAATTCTGATAATAGATACCTGCGTTAGTATAATCTGACTTGGCGAAATACGAGGCGGCAACTATCCGGAACATCTCAGTTTCGTATAACTGCTTTGTAGACTTCAGGATTGGAACGGTGTATTTGATAACATCATCATACCTCTTGTCAAGGAAGTACATCGCCGATATATAATATGGATAGCTGTTTTCGTAAGCCTTCGAGCCTTTAAGGCGTTCAAACTCCGTGAGTGCAACTGTGTAATTCTTATTTAGATAATTAATGTATGCGTTGTAATAGATAGACTGCTCATTGTAGATATTTTGCTCGCCCTTCAATTGCGCGAACAGAGGCTCGGCATTCTTATAATCTTTAAGCTCGAAATAGGCGTAGGCTAATTTAAATCGGTATTCCGCTGATTCCTTTCCGGATAAGCTGTTTCTATCCAGCTTAGTCAGCCACTCAACTACTTTTTCATAATTCTTTTGAGCGAAATAGGAGCGACCTACCTGGTAAAATGCCAGCTTGGTGTTGCTATTGACCGGGTGCTGAGCTATAAATTTAAGGAACATTCCTTCTGCATCATCATTGCCGAGTTCCAGAGCGCAAAGAGCCAGATAGTATTGCGCGTTTTCTTTTAAAAGGCTTACTTCTGGGTTAAGTTCGACGGCAGCAGAAGATCTGGTTGAGGATTGCTCGACCTGTGTAAATTGACCGGCTGCAGCAACATACTTGCCTTTTTCGAGGAGTTCGATTCCGCTTTTGTACGATTGGTTTAATTCAAACCAAGCAGTATTTTGAGCAAGAACTGGAGAAGTGGCTAAAACGAGAAGGAGCGATTTAAATATGTATTTTGTGAGCATAAATAACCAAAATAGTTAACGCTAAATTAAGCTAAAGCGAATTAGGCATTCACATTAGTAATTAACAACTGTTGAAAACAGAATATTAAACGGTGATTATTTTCGGATGGTATTCAGATGACAAACTTATTAGTTGCGCTGACTGGCCAGAAGATACAGGACTGCCATACGTACCGCGACGCCATTTTCAACCTGGTCAAGGATAATAGATTGCTTGCTGTCAGCTACATCACTGGTGATCTCGACACCCCGGTTAATTGGGCCCGGATGCATAACGATTATCTCTTTATCGAGCGAATTAAGTATTTGTTTGTTCAATCCATACATCATGGAATATTCCCTTAAGGATGGGAAATATTTAATGTCCTGACGTTCCAGCTGAATTCGCAGCATATTGGCGACGTCGCACCAGTTTAGCGCCTTGATGAGATCATGTTCTACTTTAACACCAAGCGTGTGGATGAATTTAGGGATCAACGTACTCGGTCCGCATACCATTACTTCAGCACCTAGTTTTCTAAGACAAAGGATGTTTGAAAGGGCTACCCTTGAATGCAGTACGTCTCCAATTATCGCTATTTTCTTTCCGGCAACTTCTCCGAGTTTTTCACGGATAGAGAAAGCATCGAGCAAAGCCTGGGTTGGATGTTCGTGAGCTCCGTCTCCGGCATTTACGATCTGTGCATTAACATGTTTGCTGAGAAACACACCAGCTCCTGCGTAAGGATGTCTCATTACAACCATATCCACCTTCATGGAAAGTATGTTGTTTACCGTGTCAATCAATGTTTCGCCTTTGCTCACCGATGAAGATGAGGCTGTAAAATTTACAGTGTCTGCAGATAGCCTTTTTTGTGCCAGCTCAAAAGAGAGGCGGGTACGGGTTGAATTTTCGAAGAAAATATTTGCAATTGTAACGTCTCGCAAGGAGGGGACTTTTTTTATCGGACGGTTAAGTACATCTTTAAATGTATCAGCAGTTTCAAAAATTAATTCAATATCCCTTGTAGTGAGATCCTTTATACCAAGGAGGTGTTTTGTGCTTAATGTTTGAGCTTTCTCTGCCATTATTTTTCTGAAAGTAAGATGACCTTGTCTTCCTTATCTGTTTCTTTCCAGCTCACAACAACTTTTTGTGAGTCTATTGTGTCTACTTTAATACCTATGTAGTCTGCCTCAATGGGCAAATGTCTTGAATAACGACGGTCGACGAGCGTGAGTAGCTCTACTTTCGCAGGCCGGCCAAATGCGAGCAGCGCGTCCATTGCGGCGCGGATGGTTCTTCCTGTCCACAGGACATCGTCTACAAGGATCACTTTTTTGCCCTCAATGAAGAAGTTAATCTCGGTGGGGCTAGGAACGAGACCGTCCTTACGTCGGAAGTCGTCCCTGAAAAAGGTTATATCGAGATTTCCGCTTTTAATGGTGGCCATCGGCAATTTCTTTTCAAGTTCATCGATAATTCGCTTTGCAAGGAAGATCCCCCGGGGCTGTATGCCGATGATGACTGAGTTAGTAAAAAGATCGTGATTTTCGATTAACTGATGGCAAAGGCGTTGAATGGTAATCTGGAATTTATGACCGTCAAGCAAGGTAAGGTTTTGCATCAGTGCTTTGATTTGAGCAAAAGTAGGGAAATAAGTTGAGAGTTGAAAGTTGACAGTTGAAAGGTGAAAATGGAGAAT
>NZ_JBBJNI010000183.1:0-7394 GCF_037719425.1 Daejeonella sp.
CCAGAAAGCTTAGCGAGCAAAAGGTCATTGTCCGTTTTAACGATGCTTGATTTCAGTCCCATCTCCAGTTTAGTCGTTTTATTGACTGGCTGGGTGTAATCCAATTTTACAGACTTTACGTCGATCTTTGAAGGGGCGTAGTTCTTAACATCTAATCTGTTTCGTGGGTTTAAGTTAAAGCGTGTATATGAATTTTGTCTAATCTCGTCGTGGTTTCCCTTATAATTAGAGTAATCAAGGTCTACTGAAATTTCTTTTCCTGTTGTGTCCAGCGTTCCCTTGTAATTGAAATTGTAAGCCGTATTGCTATACTTTTCTGTGTTGTCTCCTAAAACATTGATTATTTCAGATTGGTTAAAATTGTTTTTTCTGCTGGTGTTACTTGTACTTCGCTCGGACTTGCTATTGGAATAGCCATTAACCAAAATGCCTATGGTATTATTTTTATTGATAAAATAGTCCATTCCGCCTTTAAAGGAATTACTGCTGTGGCGATTATCCCAAGCGTTTAGCTGACTGAAATTTGTAACAGTGTCCAGGAAAGTTACCGCCCGGTTCAGATTTAAGTTGTTAATTCGGCCATTATCGGAATAATTATAATTACCAAATAAATTCATTTTATTTTTGCGGAAGTTCAACGTGGTTCCTCCGTTATATTTTGAAGTTTCTCCATAGCCGGCGCCGGCAGTGAAGGTTCCATTCAAGCCCATACTTTTATTTTTCTTTGTTTTGATATTGATTATGCCAGAGGTGCCGGCGGCGTCATATTTAGCTGAGGGACTGGTTATCAATTCAATGGTTTCTATCTGGTCGCTTTGCATATTTCTGAGCATATTCGCCACGTCGGCACTGCTCATATACGTTTGTTTCCCATCGATTTGGATCAACACGCCCGTTTTGCCTTTCATAGAGATATTATCATCCTTATCAACAGTAATTCCGGGCGCTTTTTCCAGCACTTCCAAGGCTGTACTGCCAGCAGAAACACTGCTGTTTTCAACGTTTACAATAAGTTTATCCATTTTACGCTCAATAAATGGTTTTTGTGCGATAATGCTTACTTCTTTCAAACTTCGGCTTTCAAACTCCAGTTTAAGATCAGCAACCACTACAGGTTTTTGAACATCGTCCAGAATAAATATTGATGAATAAGTTCTTTTATAGCCCATCATCGCGGTGGAGATCAAGTAACTGCCTGGCGCCAGATTCTCAAAAGAATACGTTCCCTTAAGATCGGTAAAGGATGTTTTAACAAGCACAGAATCCTTAGACCTCAAAAGACTGATGGTTGCATAGTCAAGAGGTTTCTTTGCATCATCAGTAACGGTCCCGGTAATTTTACCCGTAGTAATTTTATTTTGGCCTAATGCAACACTGTGCAACTGTAGCATGGCAGTTAATAATACTGCGAAAAATGCTGTGTATTTTTTGTTCATAATCGTTTTTATTTTATTGTGTTTCGATTTTTTGAGCACGTCGCTTCCCCGTCAGAGCAAAATATGCTCTTATCATATCGGTATATCAATATTTTCGAGGATGGGCTTAGCTAAATGTCTTCTTTAAATTTAAGCTTGTTTAGTTTTCAAATAAGACGCACTATACACTTGTTTAGTTACACTATTTCAATTTTTGTTACCTTTTTTGTTTTCACTGGCTTCAATATTCTGGACTCCGGCCTGGAATATTTTGGTCTGAGGTTAATGAATCATTTTGGCATTTTAATCCTTCAGAAGTCATCTTCCACTCCGAAATATACTCTCCTGATGCGTTTTCAGGCTGACAATCCCAGATATCGTGATCGTCTGAATAGCGACTTCCATATCTTCGCATTATTAGGTGGCGAATTACGGGCCTTTCAATCATCAATTTAGTGTTTTCAGGAACCCGTAGAATTAGGTTTACCGACTGATCACGCCATAACTCCCCCCTTAGCAAGTGTGTTTTTGGGTCAAATGCTATAACAGAATCTTGTTGCGTAAAGCCGTGATTGACCCGACGGGCGGTACTAAGAGCTTGTTCAAAATCGGAACCTCTGGCACTGAATTCCTGCACAAGCGTTGGTTTGTCGACATCGCCCTTTACAATTTGTATTCTCACACTTGTCGGTTGGTCAAATTCGTTATCGCTGCTTATCAATGTTCCTTTAAAATTGGTCTGATCTATGTTGTATCGCACGCTGTCTTCCTTGGTTAGAAATACCTCAGGATTTAACTTCAAATAATATACAGGCGATGGAGTCAGCGGAGTCGTAACCGAGAATTCAGCCTCCTCATTAAATTCCGAAGCTATTTTTGATGCGTGATAAGCGCCCATTACAAGGCCTGCGATCCAAACGATCAGCATAGTAAAATAAACTGATCTCGATATCGCGATTCTTGCAACCAGAATTCTCAGAGCGAACAGTACCAGTGCTGCAAGCGGTATAAATGCAATGACGAAGGCACTGAAAGCCAGAACTGATTTGTAAGCCGGGTTAACAATGGTGAATGGAAACATGTTAAGCTCGTTGCTGTTCCAATATCCAAGGAGTGTAATTAAGCCGATGAAAAGAATGATCATTCCAAGAATTCCAAAAAATGCCACAATGGCCACAATAAACTTGATGAACAATTTTGCCAGTGTTTCTATAAGTTTCCCAATTTGATAGATGGCTGGGCGTACTTCGCTATGCGCACGTTGAAAGCCTCCTTTCAAACCTTCAACTTCTTCATCAAAATTCTTTTTAAAATTCTGGAGGTTGATTGGCTCACCTTTCATTGCCATTTTATCAGTGCGTGTCGAAGCCGCCGGCAAGATGATCCACAGTATTATGTAAAGAGGTAGACCGATGCCTCCGAAGAAAACAAGTAAGATTGCAAGCAATCGCATCCATTTTGGCTCTATGTTGAAGTAGTGGGCCACTCCCGCACACACACCTCCTAAAATTCGCTCATCGATGTCGCGAAACAGCTTACGGCCAGATCTTAAGGATGTATCGTCATCATCGTCAATGTCGAAGTCGTTCACATTTCCCATTATTGCTGTAACGGCTATTACGTCGGCAAGTACGATAACCTGCTTATGATCCACAACTAACCTTTCATTGAACATCTCAGCCAGGCGGTTCTCAATATCCGTCACGATCTCATCACTGTCAGGCGAATAGGCAAAATGCCGTTTGACATCCGTCATATAAGTTCTGAGAACCTCATATGCATCCTCCTCAATGTGGAAGACGATTCCGTTTATATTTATAATTATAGTCTTGTTCATGATCTTGTCTTTTTGGTTTCTTCAGATGTTTTGTTTGTATTTGTCTGTTTCGGTCCTTCTAACGCTGTTTTCACAGAATAGGAAAGCTCTTCCCAGGTCGTATCGAGACGTTTCAAAACATCGGCACCGGCTGGTGAGAGTATATAATATTTTCTTGGAGGCCCTGATGTTGACTCCTGCCAGTTATAGGTAAGGAGGCCATTGTTTTTTAATCGTGTCAGGAGCGGGTATAGCGTACCCTCGACCACCAGCAAGTTTGCGCTCTTTAATTCGGAAATAATATCTGAAGCATATATCTCCCCTCGGGAAATAATTGAAAGAATACAATATTCCAGTATTCCCTTCCTCATTTGGGTTTGTGTGTTCTCCACTATCATATCGCAAAGATATATGCTTTGGTTGGTATTATGCAATACATAGTAATATATTAAATTAAAAAATGCCGTGTAGTTAATTTAACAGCCTTATAATCAGGAAAATAAAATTTGATTTTTCATATGCACTTTACTGAAAGAAGTAGGATCAGACTCGAACTGCGTTTAGCCGATCTGGATACAGTGCAAGTATTTCGAAAAATTCCCTGCCAAGATCGATAACAAACTATTGATCGACGGTGATGCATATCAGGATATAATATTTCTAGATAGCGCCTGAGGGCATAACAAAATTTTGAGTATCCAACGGTTCAGACAATAAGCGGAAGTTAACTTAAATTTAACCTATTGATAACCAATCGTTTACGTAAGGTATTTAAAATGAATTAACAAAATAGTTCGCCGTAACGAATATGTTGCTGTATCTTGAGGTCACAATTCAACTTTTTTTTAACTAATCAATGCATTTTATGAAAAAACTATTACCATGTTTTCTTTTGCTTTTTATTGCTTTTCAAGCAATGGCGCAAGAAAGAACTGTTACAGGAACAGTTATCAGCCGCGAAGACGGTCTACCTCTTCCGGGTGTCAGTATCAAGGTTAAGGGTGGAACCACAGGGACGTCAACAGGCGTCGATGGTAGGTTTTCCTTACAGGTACCCGCAGGATTTTCTGCACTTCAATTTTCCTTCATAGGATTTAAAACCCTGGAGCTTAGCATTCCCTCATCTAATACAGTGAATGTATCGATGGAGAATGACGCCACTCAGTTGTCTGAGATAGTTATCACCGCGCTAGGTGAAGGTCGTGAGAAAAAAGCCTTAGGCTATTCAGTTGCAGTAGTTAATGGGGAAGCACTTACTGTAGCAAAATCTATGGATATAAGTTCCTCTTTGGCAGGTAAAGTGGCAGGTGTTCAGTTACAAGGATCACCCAGTTCTACTTTTGATAATGCTAACATTATCATAAGGGGAATAAGTGGTTTAGATGTCGCAAATCCTTTATATATAGTTGATGGTACTCCAACTTTACAGGAAAATGTCATCATGGATAATGTAGAAACGATTTCTGTATTGAAAGGCCCGGCCGCAACAGCGCTTTATGGAAATCGTGCGGGAGCAGGAGTAATCGTAATCACTTCTAAAAAGGGTACACGCACAGGCGCGCCGAGAATCGATTTGAACCTGAGTTCTGCATTTGAAGATATTTCATTATTGCCATCTTATCAGGATTCATACGCGGGTGGTTATTCTTCAAATTCAACATCCCCGGGTACTACTTATGATGCTGAAGGTTTTTATCTCTTCAAATACAAAACAAGTACACATCCTACCAGTTGGTCGGCATTCAATAATCAACGTATCATTGATTATGGAGCTGATGAAAGCTGGGGTCCAAAAATGGATGGCCAGCAATACAGGCCTTATTATACATGGTATCCTGGTGCTGACTTTGGCAAGTTAGAATCATTGACTCCTCAACCCGATAACATTAAGAACTTTTTTGAGACTGGTAAAAATTTCAATAATAGCATTGCCGTTTCAGGCGGATCTCAGGACATCGCATATCGTTTATCATATAATAACCTAAGCAGATCTTTAGTTCTACCAGGTGCTAATCGTAAACAGCACCAGGTTGGCTTTAATGGATCTTATGATATCAACAGTAAATTAATGGTATCCACTGATATAGGTTATACTACCCGTAATACTAAAGGCCAGCCGACAGAAGGGTATAATTTAGAAGGATTGAATGTTGGCATGAACTTTAACCAGTGGTTTCAGCGTCAGCTAGACATGGACAAATTGAGAAACTATACCAATCCGGATGGTTCATTAAATTCATGGAACATCGGCGATCCAAATGTGACGGGCGATCCAAGCCTTTACCTGCAGCCTCAGTATTGGGATAGTCCATTTTTTATTGCTGAACAAAACTATGGTACTGATATCCGGAATCGTTTTGTTGGTAACATGGGATTCAAATATAAGATCAATGATATCTTAAATGTAACTTCTTTCGTACGGATGAACCTTAACGACGGAAAAGGTAATTTCAAGGTTGCAAATGGTGGATTACAGGTACCGAGTTACGAAACTTTGCAACTCTCTAATAACGAAATGAACTATGAAGCAACCTTGAACTTCAGAAAGGGCTTTAATAATTTTAGTTTAGATGGGTTTATAGGTGGAAATATTCGTACAAACAAGGAAGACCAATTAAGAAATAAAACAACAGGCGGACTAACGTTCCCTAATTTCTTTGATATTTCTGCATCAGTTACCAGGCCAATTACCGAAAACAGATACAGGGCTAAAGAAGTTAGAAGTGTATTTGGTAAGGCTTCCATTGGATATAAAGCGTTCTTATATTTAGATGCAACTTTAAGAAATGATTGGTCATCTGCTTTACCTGTTGCGAATAATTCATACTTATACCCTTCAGTTTCTACAAGTTTAGTTTTCAGTGAGATTCTTAAAGGAGGTATTAAAGATATTTTATCTTTCGGTAAATTAAGAGCAGCTTTCGCACAGGTTGGTTCCGATCTGGATCCCTACCAGGTTGCTATTGCAGTTAATAACGGATCAATTTATGGATCAAATCCATCAGCAGAAATCGGAAATCAATTCCGTACCGGTGCTGTGCTTCCTGCACTGACTAAATCAATTGAGTTAGGTGCTGAAATGAGGTTCCTCAAGGACAGAGTTGGGTTTGATCTGACTTATTATGTAGATAATAATACCAATCAGATCCTTGGCCTCGATGTAGCTCCGGCTTCAGGTTTTACCACAGCTCAAATTAATGCTGGTAATATTCAGCGTAAAGGATGGGAGTTAGCTATAAACGGTACTCCGGTAAGAAATAAAAACTTTACCTGGACATCCTCTTTCAATTTCGCTAAGACTGAGTCACTTGTTAAGGAACTTGCTGAAGGCTTAAACACGTATCTATATGGAACCCAACGAAACGATTTTCGTATAGAGAATCAGGTTGGACAGCCATGGGGTCAGGCGGTAGGTAGACTACCTAAATTAGACGCTCAAGGTAAAACAGTTTACACCAGTACTGCTGGAACTTTAGATTATACCATCAATAACAACCTTGGTTCGATTATGCCAGATTTTACTGGTGGATTATTTAATAGTATGAGCTATAGAGGTGTTGACTTGACCTTCTCAATGGATTTCCAAAAGGGTGGTAAGTTTTACTCTTTAACTAAAATGTATGGAGATGGTACAGGATTAACTGCTGCAACCGTTAAAAATAACGATAAAGGGAATCCCGAGCGTATGTTCCCATCTTTGGGCGGAGGTGTACATATCAACGGTGTTACGCCAACGGGTGCTCCTGTAGATACTTATATCGCTGCCAGACGTCATTATTATACAAATGGCCAGCGTGATACCCGTAATTATTTATTAGATGCATCATACTTAAAATTACGTGAAGTACGATTAGGATATACCATTCCACGCTCATTATTAGGAAACCTAAAGGTAAAAAGCATAAATATCGGAGCCATGGTTAATAATGCGTGGCTAATTTCTGCTCCTGCAAAGGAATTCGGATTTGATCCATCAGAACTTGAAGTATTCTGGAGAGAAGGCGGACAGCTGAGCTCAACAAGAACATTCGGACTGAATTTGAGAGCTGGACTATAATTAAAGAGAAAGAAAACATGAAAAAAATATTAGTTTTATTAATGGGATGCGCGATGCTGTTTTCAGCTTGCGATCCAAGCGACTTTGGAGATATAAATGTAAACCC
>NZ_JBBJNI010000184.1:0-7324 GCF_037719425.1 Daejeonella sp.
TTTCTATTCATCGTTGACCTTGTTTTTTGTCAACCTATGTCAGGACAAGTCAACGAACTAACAAGCACTTTGTAAAAACTTTGCGCTCTCGGCGCCTGTACTCCGCGTCCTCCGCGGTTAAGCTTTGGTCGGTAGGTATCAAGTAGTTCTATAGTAGTGAGCTAAGTTTTTACGGAGCCTTCCGAAAGCGGGGACCTCAACCACTTATCCCTTCACAACCTTAGCACCTTCCTCAGGCCTCTTAGCCTCTAAATACATCGCGTAAACCAACGCCAGAACCAGAACAATGGACGCAATTAAGGAAATTATTTCCCCGGTGTAATAAGAAGTGGGTTCGAATTTAAATTCCAGTTTATGATTGCCGCCTGGTAACTGGGCTGCTCTTAAAAGATAGTTCGCTCTAAAATAAGGTATCTTTTCACCGTCAACATAGGCATTCCAACCGTGCTTGTAATACATCTCAGAAAATACCGCTAAGGCATCCTTGCCGGAAGAATACTCGTATGTCATAACGTCGGGATGGTAAGACGTAAGCCTGATAAATCCGTTTGAATCGTATCCGATCCGTTTAACATCGATCATTGGTTTATATTCCTCAGCAACGATCATTACCTTTTTCGGATCGAAGCTGCTGATAGCCGACATTTCCTGATCATCATCTTTGACGTAAGTCACACTAGGCACAAACCACGCATTGCCCGCAGCACTATCACGATTCTGTATAGTCTGTTTTTGTCCAGTTTGATCTGCTGTGATCACGTATTTAGTATTTAGCATGTCAAGGACGTCTTCATTAATAGAGCCATTAAATTGCTTATCAAGCAGTTCCTGATAACGTTTCAACTTTGCGGCATGGTATCCACCAAGGCTCTTATGAAAATAGGACGGCGTTGAGGTTAGAAAAGGATTTCCCGTTAGGTCAAAAACGCGATAATTTGATGTGTCGCGCATGATCATCTGGTCTACATCCCTTGCCTGGAATTGCTGTGCCAGGACATTTTTCTCAACAAACTTTTCATTGCTCAGATATCGTCGGTCAATATTCCACATATCTCCCAATATAACCGCTGCTAAAAGTATGAATATGATTTGCGGGCTAAGTTTCTTGTTAATTAACGCCCAGATCAGTCCGGCACCGATAAGAACGAAAACCAGCGAGCGAAGTGCATCCATACGGGCCAGACTAATCCTATCCTGGATCAAGGCGTTAGCGACACTATCAGCGAATGGTCTGTCACCATTTGTCATCTGCGTTAGCTGCTCAATAAACTGATTATGATTAGATGTTCTGAAATTCAGCAGCACAGTCGGTACCGCGATCAATATTAACAGGAGACCACCAGTTATATAAAGAGAATAAAGAAGATGTTTTTTCAGTTTTTTCGAATCCTCCGTGTGAAAGGCAACTTCTTTTACTGCAAGAATAGCCAATACAGGAACCAAAAGAGCCGCGATAACAAGAATTGATTCCACAGCCCGGAATTTGTTATAAAGAGGGAAATAGTTAAAGAAGATATCCGACAGGAATGGCATATGCCGGCCAAAGGAAAGGATCAGACAAAGTAATGTCGCACTCAGGATCCACCACTTTATTCTATTCTTTACAATAAATAATCCCAAAACAAACAGGAAACAAATAATAGCTCCGAAGTACCAGGGCCCGGAGGTAAACTGTTTATCACCCCAATATGTAGTTAATCCCACCTGGGATAGCTGCTGCATGGCAGGCATTATCTGTTCTGCCGGAATTCCTTTCGAGCCTAAAGCTTTTGCAACTTCCGAATCGGTACCTAAGTCGGCAACGCCTGAAGCACCGCCATATGCATTGGGTACAAGGAATGTAAGGCTTTCGCCAACGCCCTGACTCCACGCATATGCGTAATCCCGATCAAGACCGCTGTTCGGTTCAGATTTATCAGTAGTTAGATTTGATTTTCCGCGAGTTGATTCTTTTGCATACTCGTAACTGGTCCATAGAGCACCCGCATTCACTGCGATTGAAAGCACTGCAGCCGTAGCAAGGTAAGCGAATGATTTCACGAATTCCTTTGTAGTCTTTGCTTTAATTGCATGATATAATTCGATTCCAACAAAGATGAGAAGGGCCAGAAACAGATAATACGTCATTTGGATGTGGTTAGTCCGTATCTCTATTGCCAGGAATAAGGCCGTTACCGCAGCGCCGGCAAGATATTGCCTGCGGAAAGTCATGATTATACCGGCCAGAATAGGCGCAAAAAATGCGATTGCAATCGCTTTATTGCTATGGCCGGCATCAATAATTTGAAAATTGTAAGAGGAGAATGCAAAAGCTATAGCGCCGGCTGCGGCAAGCCAGGGATTCATCCTCAACACACAAAAAAGAAAATATGCCCCTAAAAGATAGAGTAGAACTGTATCTATGGGATTCGGGAAGATGGTTTTGAAAAAGGAAATTACGTATGTAGTTATATTATTAGGATACTGTACCCATATCTGGTACGAAGGCATCCCTCCAAACATAGAATTGGTCCACAGAGGTCCTTTGCCATCTTTAGCTTTGAAATCCATAATCTCCTTCTGCATGCCCTGAGCCTGAATAACATCGCTTTGAAACAGGGCTTTTCCTTGCAACGCAGGACTGAAATACACGAAACATATTGCAATAAAAATACCTAAGATAGCGAGGTGAATGCCATTGCGTTTAAACCAGTTATTCATTATGCTTGAATTAGTTGAATGCCAAAAATAGAAAAAAGCTTAAACCTGCAAGGGGAGTATTGCAGTTTATTGAAATAAATCTTTTAAATGGGGGAAGAAGGTTTTTTGGGGGCAGGGCGGAGAGTAACCGCAAAGCGCGCAGAGTTTTACGCAAAGGGCGCAGAGTCAGGAGCTGAATAGTTATATGACTTAGCTTTACGTACCTAACGACCGCAAAGTCAAATCGGAGATTTTAACTCCAATAGAGGATCAAAAAGCTTTGCGCTCTCCGCGTAAAACTCTGCGTCCTTTGCGGTTAAAAAATATTGCCGGAGGCAATCCGTTACTTCACCTCTTCATAATCCACGAAATCACCGGCATCATCACTGCGGTTTTTTTCTTTAGGAGGCATATAATCAACTTTGATGCGCCCGTCCGGATTATGATTGTGTTGTTGCTGGTATCTTTGATTGGCCTGATTCTGCGCCTTCGCCATCATCTTATGAAAAAACATAGGTAATAACAGTCTTGCTACCATTTTCAGCAGCCATAAAACGCAGATAGTGATGAATAAAACTTTTAATAATATCATAACAATAGATTCTGATCTTCAAATATAGACGTTAATATTTTCAATATGTTTCATTGGAGTGTAAAAAGTTATAGGTAATAAGTTGTAAGTTATAGGTTATAAGTTCTCTTTTGACCGAGTTAGTCGTTCTGCATCTTCCGTTAATTTCCGTCCAGACTTACAACTTATTACTTAAAACTTATAACTCAACGATCTCCACAACTCTCCCCACCTGTCCATCCTCAAGCCTTACTTTAATGCCCCTTGAATGAAAAGCAGAGCTTGTGAGAAGACTCTGGACTATTCCTCGTGTTCTGTTGCCACTTCTCTGATCCTTTTTCAGGATGATGTCGACCTCAAGGCCGGGGTAAATGTCTTTTCTATATTGGCCGTTCATGTTATTTGCGTTTAGAGTCTTTTTATAGGGGGATAGTAATCGGTGGCTACGCCCAGTAATCAGTATTCAGTTTTGAGTCGCGATTTGATAGTTATGGTACGGTTGCACCGATTATCGATTACTGAATGCTGAATATCGATTTAACCGATATGGTACGTTAGCACTGATTACTGATTACCGATTACTCATTCCCGGGTTACTAAGAAAACCTCTCCTCCATAATTTTCTCCAGCGCAAACATTTCATCCCGCAGCTTGGCTGCAAGCAGGAAATCCATATCCTTGGCCGCATTAACCATGTCTTTTTTCGTTTTATCGATAGATTTCTGCAGTTCAGGTTTTGTCATGTATTGAACAATGGGATCTGCTGCGAGGTTATCGGTCATTTCTTTTTCAATGTACGCCTTCTGAACACCTCCTTTGAAATCCATTACAGAGGTCTGTTCGATAATAGCCTCACGTGATTTGCCGATTGTTCTCGGCGTAATTCCGTGCTCCGTATTATATGCTATTTGCTTTTCCCGTCTGCGATTGGTTTCGTCTATTGTGACGCGCATACTGTCAGTGATCTTGTCCGCATACATAATTACGCGACCGCGGTCATTTCTTGCCGCCCGCCCAATAGTTTGAATTAGCGAACGTTCGGAACGCAGAAAGCCTTCCTTATCTGCGTCCAGAATAGCCACCAGTGAAACTTCAGGAAGATCCAGTCCCTCCCGCAGCAAGTTTATTCCAATAAGGACGTCGAAAACTCCCAGTCTCAAATCCCTCAGAATCTCTACTCTTTCGAGAGTTTTAACTTCGGAGTGGATGTACCTAACCTTTATACCCAGCCGGTCCATGTATTTTGTGAGTTCTTCCGACATACGTTTGGTCAGAGTAGTAACCAGAACCCGGTCTCCAAGCTTAACAGTTTTATCGATCTCATCTAACAGATCATCTACCTGATTAATGACAGGCCTGACCTCAATAATCGGATCAAGAAGCCCGGTTGGCCGGATAACTTGTTCGACGAAAACACCTTCTGTTTGTTCCAGCTCATAGTCGCCAGGAGTAGCGCTTACATAAATTGTTTGAGGTGCAAGTTTTTCGAACTCATTAAAATTCAGGGGCCTGTTATCCAATGCGGCAGGCAAACGGAAGCCATAATCAACTAGTGCAAGTTTCCGGGACCGGTCGCCTCCATACATCGCCCTGATCTGTGGAACAGTAGCATGGCTTTCATCAATTACCATTAAATAGTCTTCAGGGAAATAATCAAGCAAACAGAACGGGCGCATACCAGGGGTCCTGCCGTCAAAGAACCTTGAGTAATTTTCGATACCGCTGCAATACCCAAGCTCACGCATCATTTCCAGATCGTAGTTAACTCTTTCTTCCAGTCTCTTTGCCTCAAGGAATCGCTTTTCGTCTATAAATTGCTGCTTACGGCTTTCAAGTTCCTCCTGAATTGACCAGACCGATTTATTAAAACGATCCTTTGGAGTCACGAACAGGTTTGCTGGAAAAATGACCATGTGAGTCATTTTCTCCAGGGTCTTTCCCGACGCAGGGTCTATAGTTGTGAGTTCTTCAATATCATCCCCAAAAAAAGAAACCCGGTATGCATAATCCATATAGGCTGGGTAAATGTCTACAGTGTCACCTTTAACGCGGAAAGTACCCCGCCTGAAATCCGCGGTTGTGCGAGAGTATAAAATCTCAACAAGCCGATGTAAAAAAGCGTTCCTGCTAATCTTGGTTCCTACTGCGAAGCGAAACACAGAATTTGAAAAATCTTCAGGGTTTCCCATACCGTAAATGCAGGAAATAGATGACACTACAATTACGTCACGCCTACCTGACATTAAAGACGAAGTCGTGCGTAATCGAAGCTTCTCGATCTCTTCATTGATCTGAAGATCTTTCTCGATATAAGTGTTTGATGAAGCTATGTAGGCTTCTGGCTGATAGTAATCATAATATGAGACAAAATAGTTGACCGCGTTGTCGGGGAAGAATTGCTTAAATTCTCCGTAAAGCTGAGCTGCCAATGTCTTGTTGTGGCTTAGAACCAGCATCGGCTTTTGTGTCTCCTGCACAACATTCGCTATTGTAAAGGTTTTTCCTGAGCCAGTAACTCCCAGTAGAGTTTGGTAATGCTCTCCTCTATTAACTCCTTCAACCAACTGACGGATCGCTTCAGGCTGATCGCCTGTAGGCTTGTATTCAGATGTAAGCTTAAATTCCATGTGTAGTACAAAGTTATAAGTTGTAAGTTATAAGTTGTAAGTTGTACGATTTAAGTTTTACGTCGTACGTTTGTGATCGGTAATCGGCAATCAGTAATCGGTGACTACGCCTGGTGATCGGTAATCAGCTTTTCGACCCGATTAACAGTTATGGTACGTTTGCACCGATTACTGATTACCGAATACTTAAAAAAGACAACCAATGTACAAACACCTCTTCTTCGACCTTGATCATACTATTTGGGACTTTGATAAAAATGCCGAAGAAACTCTGCATGAGCTGTATTATACTTACGATTTGAATGATCTTGGCTTGCATTCACCGGATATCTTTATTGAGACTTACACGAAAAACAATCATCAACTTTGGGCGGATTATCATATCGGAAAGATTAGTAAAGAGGTTTTGCGGTCCACGCGATTTTCTAAGACATTTATTGAACTGGGTGTTTCACCGGACTTGATCCCGGGAAATTTCGAGAACGACTACGTAGCTATATGTCCCACTAAAACAAACCTTTTTCCACACGCACACGATACTCTTTCGTATCTTCAAAAGAAATACACCCTCCATATCATATCAAACGGGTTTAAGGAGTCCACTGAACTGAAAATTGGCAACACTGATCTGGCCAAATACTTCGGCACTATTTTCATCTCAGAAATTATTGGATTTAACAAACCTGATAAAGCTATATTTGAACATGCGTTATTTACAACGGATGCGATAGTCTCTGAAAGCCTGATGATCGGCGATAGTGTCGAGGCGGATATTAGAGGAGCCCAGGATTATGGTATGAAAGCGATCTATTTTAATCCCGAACGCAAAGATAAGCCCGATGACGTAGTTCATCAAATATATTGCCTGAGTGAATTAGTACAAATCCTATGAGTGTAAACAGTCATTACAAGTCCCTAATAAAGGCTGTTGAGCAATACGAAACTCTTTTGCAGGAGGTTTCTGAAGACGTATTCGTTCAAAGTCCGGCGGACGGCGGATGGTCTTACTCCGAAACCTTTTCTCATATTTTTAAATCTAATTTGGCTTCTCTGATTGCTGTTGAGAAATGTTTCCTTGGAACCGGCATATTACATGAGAAACGGGCTAACTGGAAAGTTTGGGCTATATTATTCCTTGGACGGCTTCCCCCCGGTAAATTCAAAGCTCCTGAACGATTGGCCTCTATGGTTATAATCCTAAGCAAAGAAGAAGCGGCCAATCTGATCGTTAAGTTCAGGAAGCGCCTTTCCGAGCTGAAAGACAAAGTTGAAAAGGCAGATAAGTTCCAGAAGGTAAAACACCCCCGCCTTGGTCTTCTGAACGCGAGGCAATGGTGGAGATTTATTGAGATCCATACCATACATCATACGTATCAATTGAAGCGGATCGGGATGACTTGTCCTGACATAGGTTGACAAAAAACAAGGTCAACGATGAATAGAAATC
>NZ_JBBJNI010000185.1:0-7247 GCF_037719425.1 Daejeonella sp.
CCTGCCAAAAATCATAAACACGGACCCAGGTTGTATCACTTTGTCCATCCACCTGATACTCTGAAACCAAACCAGCTCAATACTGCCAGTATCGTCTTTAAAGTTAGCTACCAGGCGTTTTGCTTGCTTCTCGCCAATTATGTCTTTTGAAATTATACGCCCAAGAACCTGGACCGCCGGGAGTTCTCCATTCAATTCCCGGATCTTATAAAAACGGGTTCGATCGATATAGCGAAATGGGTAATGCTGGAGGAGATCCTCGTAGTTAAATATTGCAAGATCCTTTTTTAAGATATCGGCACGTTGAGTCCCTACACCCTTCAAATATTCAACCGGTGTTTTTAAGATCTGTTCTGCCAATTTTCCGGATGATATTCCTGTTGTTTATACAGGCCGTTTGGTTAATTCCTTAATCGTTCCCCAATTAAACACTATCACAGCAGCAAGAAGCATGGAGTATGCATACAACTGATGGGGGTCAATTTCCTCGTGAAAATAGAAAAATGCCACTGCAAAAGCAACGATTGGGTTTAGATAAATAATAATCCCCAGGGTAGACGATGGCATCCCGATAAGGGCATAGAGGCTTAAAAACAAGGGCACTACAGTAAACAGAACGGAGATCACAACAATGACGAGCCAAAAGTTCAAATCAGTAGGGAGTGCCTCGAAATTTGAAATGAATAGTGGCAGCGTAATAACAGTGGCAATAAGTAAATGGAGACCCAGCATAATGAGCTTGTCGATCTTTCCCATTACACGCTGGATAATGAGGTAAAAGGCATATAGGGCTGCTACGATGACAGACCATAGTACATCCCGGAAAGATCCCTGCCCCAAAATGACTATGCTTATCACGGCAATGGCAAGAGCTATAACCTTCAGCCTGGACAATTGTTCGTTTAAAATAAGGAACCCACCAATTGCTGTAATAAGAGGACATACCATATAGGCAAAAGCCGCGGATTTCAAGCTTACCTCGTTAACTGCATAAATGTATGTAAACCAATTACCAGTGATAAGTACCCCGGCAAAAAGAGTTAGCCAGATTAGGCGCTTCCTTTCTTGGGTAGGTTGAGACTTGAGATTAGTAAGATCGTCCGTTAAATTCTTCCTCCTGAACAATAAAATAACAAGCCAGGTGATAATTAGAGAAATGAATATGCGATAGTGAAGGATATCCTGAGGAGCGTACCCTTTGATAAGTCTTAGGGGAATGGAGAAAAACCCCCAGATGATAACCGATGATAATGCGGCTAGAAAATACTTCGCTCTGCCAGTCTTCAAGTCAGGCTTTATATGCGGTAACGGAGATCTCTACATTAACATTTTTGGGCAATCCAAGTACAGCCACGGTCTCGCGTGCAGGAAAGTCTGTTTGGAAGAATGATCCATAAATTCCGTTTACAAGGCTAAAATGTTTCATGTCACTCAGGAAGATACTAGTCTTGACAACCTCTGCAAAGGAAAATCCAGAAGCCTTCAAAAGTGCTTCGATATTCAGCATTACTCGTTTTGTTTCATCTTCAATACTTCCGTCTATCAACTGATCTGTTTCAGGATCAATAGCGATCTGGCCAGATATAAAAAGCATATTTCCCGCTTTGACAGCCTGGCTATACGGACCTATTGGTGACGGTGCATTTTTAGTAAAGATAATAGATTTCATAATTTAAAATATGCTGTAAAACAGGCCGGTTTAAGTTCAATTAGATAGTATAAACCAATCGACAAGTTTGTATACTATCCCGCCGATAAACATAATAATCGCGATTGCATTTATATAATGCATAGCCCTCAAATTGAAATTAGTTGGGCGGTTTGGATCTTGCTTTCTAAAAAAATACATCTAAACAAATTTATAAAAAAAAATCCCGTTCCGAATAAACGGAACGGGACTCTTTACAATATGCTTATATACAATATTGTTTATTTCATCATCGCCTCAACGCGACGGTTAGCGATACGACCTGTCTCAGTTGCATTTGAAGCAACTGGCTGGCTTTCACCATATGCAGTTGTAGTTATTCTGCTTGCTGCAACACCAGAGTTAACAAGGTAAGTCTTAACAGAATTTGCTCTATCTCTAGACAAAGTCATGTTATACTCGGTTGTTCCTTCTGAAGAAGCGTGACCATGTAAATGAACACGTGAAGAAGAGTTAGCTCTAAGATCAGAAGATATTCTATCTAAGATCGGGAAAGCATCAGTTCTTAATACTGAAGAGTCGAATTCGAATTGGATAACGTTACCCATAGCCATTGGACCTTGTGCCATTGGCGGAGGACATCCGTTGTATTCAGCTGTTCCCTTAACGGTAGGACAAGCATCTTTTGAATCCGGAATACCATCAGCATCAACGTCTAAAGGACAACCTGAACCATCAACTTTAATACCAGCTTCAGTTCCTGGACACTTGTCTAATTTATCAGCAACACCGTCACCATCTGAATCTTTTAACAGATCCGAAGCTTCAAGAGCGCTTACACGAGTTTTCAATGCTTCAACTTCCTGACGTAATGTTGGATCTTTCAATTCATCATACATCAAAGCCAGTGGATTAACCCAGTCCAGGCTTGGTTTAGCAGTAGAACCTAAAGAGAATTCTAAACCTGCATAACCATAAGCCCATTTATCTTGTGAGCTTGGTCTACCATAGTATCCATCAAGGTTATCTCCATCAAGGAAGTTTTGTGTGTAACCAAGATCAAAATTAACACGCTCAGAAACTTTGAACTTAGCGCCAACACCTACAGGGAAGAAAGATTCCTGTACATATTTTTCGCTTAAGCCATCACCAGATTTTCCTTTCCAATCAAAAGGTTTACGTGGTGCGAAAGCAGTGATACCCCAACCACCTTTAACAAAGAAATTTACATTGTTTTCTCTTTTAAGAAAATCAACGGTAGCTACATTCGCAACACCTGAAATCGATGCCGCGTAAGAAATATCGGTTTCAAACGCTGTTGGAGCTCCAGCAGGAATAAATTTCTTGATTCCGCTTTTCATAGTGGCATTTTCCCCTGAAAGCTCACCACGCATTATATCGAATTGAAGTCCGAATGCGTGACCTAGTTGCTTACGAAGGGATAAACCGTAACCTAATTCCAGATTAAATTTGTTGAAGTCATTTGTACCGCCAGTAAACACCTGAGGTGCCAATACACCAGCGTTAAGTCCCAGACTCCATGTTCTGTACTGTCCTCGACCACCAAACACTTTGGCAGAAGAACTCGCCGAGCTCGAAGTAGCATCTTGTGCGTTAGCTATGCCTGCGAGGCCTAACACTGCTACTAACGAAAACGCAACGGCTTTCTTAATTGTAGAATAATTCATACTTTGTTTTTTTAAAGGTTAACAATTTTTTATTGATGTAATTTACACAAAAATAGTCATAAGTTTGACATGTGCAAATTAACAAATACTGTTCCAATTATTTTTCAACAATAATTGTTTTCTTTAAGGGTTGTATTTCAACCCGATAATTTGTTGCTCTAATGAAATATCCTCCAATAGAAAATACCCTTTTCCAGCTAAATCGTAGAAATTTTACCAAGAAATTATTAAGTAATTCGATAGCAATCTTCCATTCCAACGATGAATTTCCTCGGAGCGGAGACCAAAATCATGCGTTTAAACAGAATCCAGACCTGTTTTACCTAAGTGGCATAGACCAGGAACAGTCTGTTCTGATGCTTTTTCCGGAGTGTCCTAATCCGCTATACAGAGAAGTACTATTTTTAAGACAGACCAATGAACACATCGCAGTTTGGGAAGGACATAAACTTTCGATTCGGGAAGCTAAGAAAATATCGGGAATAGAAAATATATTTTGGCTGGACGACTTATGGAAAATTCTGCCATCGATCGTAAACTACGCTGATAAAATATACCTCAACACCAACGAGAATGACCGATATACCCACGAAGTTCCATACCGGGACGTCCGTTTTATAGAAGAAATAAGGAAACGTTACCCCCTGCATCAGTACGAGCGGGCCGCACCCTTGCTCCGTGACCTGAGGCCTGTAAAATCTGAGATAGAGATCGAACTGACCAAAAAAGCCTGCAGTATCACCCGAGATGCTTTTATCAGGATCCTAAAATTCATAAAACCCGGATTAGCCGAATACCAGATTGAGGCAGAGATCATTCATGAATTTATTCGCCAACGGGCTACCGGACATGCTTACGCTCCCATAATAGCTTCGGGGAAAAACGCCAATATTCTTCATTACATTGACAATAACCAGATCTGCGCGGCTGGGGAGGTTATATTATTTGATTTTGGAGCTGAATATGCAAATTACAATGCTGATCTAAGCAGGTCTGTTCCGGTCAATGGTAAATTCACGAAACGCCAGAAAGAAGTTTATAATGCCGTACTGCGGATAATGAATGAGGCTAAGAAGATGCTTACGCCAGCTATCATATGGAACGAATACCATAATGAGGTTGGTAAATATGTTACGTCAGAGTTGCTTGGACTAGGTTTGCTTGACAAACACGATGTAGAAAAACAGGACCCCGCAATGCCGGCGTATAAGAAATACTTCATGCATGGAACATCGCATCATTTAGGGCTGGATGTACATGATTTTGCCAGCCGATACCGTCCGTTCGAAGAAGGGAATATTTTAACCTGTGAACCAGGTATCTATATTCCGAAAGAAGGGCTTGGGATTCGTTTGGAAAATGATATTCTTCTCACCAAAAACGGAAATGTTGATCTGATGGCTGATATTCCCATAGAAGCGGAGGAGATTGAAGATCTTATGAACTCTAAGAATTAGATCAGGGATTCCACAAAACTGTATAAGTTAAAGTCCGTATTTTTGGACATTAAATCAATATCTTTCTGAAATTTCGCCTTGTCGATATTTTTCACTTTTGCTTGTTGCAATAGTTTCCATGCTTTCTCAGCAAGCAGCAAAGGTTTTCGGCTGTTTGTAGAATAAGGATGTGCTTCAATTGCATCTATTAGTTCGCTGATACCTTCACCCCTGTTTGCCGATGTTTTTAGGACCGGGATATTCACAGGCTTCTGATGAACGATATTTTTCAAATTATTCGCAAAGGTATCTGCACCATCCCTGTCAGACTTATTGACGACAAAAATATCGGCAATTTCCATCAGGCCAGATTTGATATTCTGTATCTCATCGCCAGATTCGGGCACAAGAACGACAATACTTAAATCAGCTAAGCCAGCTACTTCAACTTCTGATTGTCCCACACCAACGGTTTCAACCAGAATATAATCAAATCCGGCTGCTTGCAGAACGTCAGTCATCTCGATTGTTTTGCCTGAAAGTCCTCCCAAGGAACCCCTGGTAGCTATCGATCTGATAAAAACATTCTCTTTTGTGAACTGTTCGGCCATTCTAATCCTGTCGCCGAGCAGTGAACCGAGATTAAATGGTGACGTAGGATCCACCGCCAATACAGCTACTGACTTACCTTTCTGCGACCAGGCATTGATCATCACATTTACCAGCGTGCTCTTTCCTGCTCCAGGCGGACCCGTAATTCCGATAATTGGGGTATCTGATCTCTTTAGGCTCTTTAACAATGCCGTTGACCCCGCCAGTTCATTTTCAACCATTGTCAGAGCACGGGCCAGATCTCTGAAATTACCTGATTTCACCTGGCTGACCATTTCGGGAACTGTAATCATTATTAAACCTATATTTTATCTAAGTTTGTACAAATAAAAGAATTTTATCACACTCAGATTTGAAAGATTTGAACATTTCGGTCGTCATTCCAAACTATAATGGTGTGCATCTCTTTCCTTTTACCCTCCCGGCCTTGTTTGAAGCTCTGGCAGATTCAGGAAAGCAATTCGAGATTATCATAGTAGACGACTGCTCAACTGATGATTCAGTGAAATATCTCACAGATAATTTTACTCAGGTTTCAGTCCTGGTCAATTCCAGCAATTCAGGGTTTTCTAAAACTATTAATAGCGGCATCTTATCTGCCAAATATGAGCTGGTGCTTCTGCTGAACAGCGACGTAAAACTTCGCCGGAATTATTTTGCTGATCAATTTCGATATTTTGACAGCACCGATACTTTTGGGGTAATGGGCAAGATCATAGGATGGGATGATGACATGGTTCAGGACGCCGCAAAGTATCCCAAATTTGAAGGCTTCAAGCTGAAAACATCATACAATTACGTCGAAAATACGGACGGCGATCCGCTCCTATATAGTATGTACCTCTCGGGGGCAAATGCCCTGGTAGACCGGCAGAAGCTTTCGCAGCTGGGTGGATTTGACGAACACTATAGCCCGTTTTACATGGAAGATGTTGATCTTTCAATAAGGGCCTGGAGGGTTGGATGGAAGTGTTATTTTGAACCTTTGTCAGTTTGCAGGCATCGGACATCGACCAGCATTGCTACAAAAGAAAAAAGGAATTTCGTCAGGACAATTTACAACCGTAATAAGATGTATTTCCATGCAATTCACCTGGAGGGATTATACCTGACCGGATGGTATGTCCAATGTTTCTTTGAAGTGCTATTCCGCGTCATAATTTTACAATTTTACTATCTCCGGTCTTTTATCGCCTTTATCAAAAAAAGTTCAGGGATCAGAGACTCAAGATTAAAACTAGAGGAACTGAGTAAAACAACCGGGGTTAACTTAACCCTCCATTCTGTAGTAAGCTTAATAAAAGGATCAGTTTCAAACAAAAATATCAGTTTTATAAAGAGACAGGGGTGACATAGCCCATACTTGTCAAATGAGTAACTTTGTATAATAATCCCTTTTAATGAAGACTTTTCTAAGACTTTTTTCCTTTGCTGCCCCGGTACGAAGTTTTGCTATACCTTTTTTTATTACTTCCATATTGGGAGTTATTTTCGGGCTATTAAATTTTACACTGCTTAAACCGGTATTCGATTTATTATTTAATCAAACCGCGCAGGTACCTTCTGAATCTCCGGTCTCCGCTCCGGTATTTGATTTTAATTTAACCTATTTCAAGGATTTATTCTACTACCATTTTCAGGCTATCATAGAAGAATCGGGCAAACTAGCAGCATTGAAGATGGTCTGCATTGCTATTGTCATTTCTGTTATTCTTAGCAATTTATTCAAATATCTATCCGCGCGCATTATTGAAGATTTCCGATTGAAAATTGTGACGAATATCAGAAGCAACATTTTCAGGAAGCTTACCGAGATCGATCTCCAGTACTTTAACACACAGCGTAAGGGAGATCTGATGTCGA
>NZ_JBBJNI010000029.1:0-29880 GCF_037719425.1 Daejeonella sp.
ATTATATTTACTTCTGCGATAAATTTCATTTTGCTTTTCTGAATTGGATAAAAGATAATATAAAGTACAAAATCAATATTAGTGGAACTGCGGTAAATTTAAATATTACAAGCAGAATTAGGGAGGAAAAAACTAAAATATAGCGATTTGAATTCTTGCGGAGATCTATACTGCTGAATTTTAAGGACATAAGATGGATCTCAGATACGAGCAACAGCCCCATTCCCAAGCTAAATACTGCGAGAAAGACGGGATTTTGAAGGTAAGGTGAAATCATATTCCCCTGCTCAGCTATGAATGGCAATGATGCTATCAGCATTGCATTGGCTGGTGTTGGTAAGCCAATGAAATTTTCCGACTGCCTGCTATCATTATTAAATTTAGCTAATCTTAATGCAGAGAAGATGGTAATAAGGAAAGCTGAAAAATTCAACCATTCATTTGTCGATGACGATTGGAGAAAGAGCTGATAAATGATAACCGACGGCAAAACTCCAAAGCTAACCATGTCAGCAAGCGAGTCAAGATCTTTTCCGATATCAGAGTAGGCTTTTAACAGGCGTGCAAGCATCCCGTCCAGGAAATCGAAAACCGCCGCAATCAGAATGGAGTAGGATGCCCATTCAAGGTCTCCCTGAAACGCAAAAACAATACCCAGGCAACCGCAAAACAGGTTCAGACAAGTTACTGCGTTTGGGATATGTTTCTTCATGGAGATACGAGATGTGAGATACGAGATACGAGATTAACTCGAGTCAAGTATCCCGCTTCTTACGAGTTCATTGAAATTAAGAATTCTTCGTTAGTTTTTGTACCACGCATTTGAGATTGTAAGAATTCCATCGACTCCTGAGAATTCATATCTGCGAGGTGATTCCTTAAGATCCAGATCCGCTGCAATGTATCCTTATCTAATAGCAGGTCATCACGACGCGTACTTGAAGCTGTAAGATCAATAGCCGGGAAGATCCGCTTATTAGATAATTTCCGGTCTAATTGAAGCTCCATATTACCTGTTCCCTTGAATTCTTCAAAGATTACCTCATCCATTTTAGATCCGGTTTCAGTAAGCGCAGTAGCGAGGATAGTTAAAGAGCCTCCATCTTCTATATTTCTTGCTGCTCCAAAAAAGCGTTTTGGTTTGTGCAGAGCGTTCGCATCCACACCACCGGAAAGGATCTTACCGGAAGCAGGAGCAACTGTATTGTATGCCCGGGCCAAACGCGTAATGGAATCCAGAAGGATCACGACATCGTGCCCGCATTCCACCATTCTTTTAGCTTTTTCAAGTACTATATTTGCGATTTTTACATGCCTTTCAGCAGGCTCATCAAATGTGGATGATACAACTTCCGCGCGTACGCTTCTTGCCATATCAGTAACCTCCTCCGGACGCTCATCTATTAGAAGAATGATAAGGTATACTTCAGGGTGGTTTTTTGCGATCGCATTAGCCACATCCTTTAAAAGCATGGTCTTACCAGTCTTTGGTTGTGCTACGATCAAACCACGCTGGCCTTTACCGATCGGCGTGAAAAGATCTATAATTCGTGTAGAATGGTTTGCTGTGTCAACAAACAGATTCAGTTTTTCAGTAGGGAAGAGCGGTGTAAGATAATCGAACGGCACCCTGTCGCGAACTTCAGCAGGCATGCGGCCGTTAATTGCTTCGACACGAACTAAGGGGAAATATTTCTCACCTTCTTTTGGCGGACGGATACTTCCTCTAACGGTATCTCCCGTTTTTAATCCGAATAATTTGATCTGTGACTGTGATACATAAATATCATCAGGCGAGGAAAGGTAGTTGTAGTCAGAAGATCTTAAAAAACCGTAACCATCAGGCATGATCTCAAGAATTCCTTCATTAACAATCACATTATCAAAATCGAGGTTAATCGCTGGCTCCTGATTCCTATTTTGGTTCGGATTGGTCTGATTCTGCCGGCGGTCAAATTTCTTTTGATCTCCTTGTCCGCCAAGTCGCTGCCCTTTAACTACTTCTTGATTTTCTGTATTCTCTGCCAAATTCTGATCTTCGTCCTGATTTTGATCGTCTGCGACAGGTTCGTTTTCGGAGATGTTTTCTGTCTCAGACGAATCCCTGATTGCATCCTGCTGAGAAATCTCCTCATCTTCAGGAAAATCAAACGTACGCGTATTGTCCAGATGTACTTCCTGATGTTGCTTTGTTTCGTTAGTCTTTACACTTCTTAAACGCTTACGGGGTTTACCATCAGCAGCATTACTATCGCTTTCATTATTAATGGCCATAGCTTCTCCCAGTGATGAAGGGTTTGCCGAATTTTCGATGATCTTGTGTATAAGATCCGGTTTACGAAGAGTGTCAGTGTCGGCGACACCAAGGTTTTGGGCAATTTCACGCAGCTCAGAAACGAGCTTATCGTTCAATTTATTACTGTCCAGCATTAAATACGGTTTATAGTTTGGGATTTTTAGTTCAATAAATTTATCCTGGAGAACGACAGCACAAAAAATTACAAAAAATGGTATCTAGGAATTATTGTGATTTCCTGAATTCAGGGATAAAATTGAGATTACAGCACAATGCTATACAATTAAATGAAATAATCAAAACTTTTAATTCTTTTTTTGATTGCATGACGCCTTGTTTATTTATTTTCGCTCAAATTTATACCCTTAATGAATAGACAGCAGCTAATTGAACAAATAAAGCAGAAGAAATCGTTCTTATGTGTAGGACTTGATACTGACATAGACCTTATCCCCGGTTTCCTTTTAGAATATGCCGATCCTGTTTTTGAGTTTAATAAGCGAATCATAGATGCTACACACGATCTCTGTGTGGCCTACAAACCAAACAGTGCTTTTTATGAAAGCAGGGGTATTGCAGGCTGGCAAAGCCTGATACACACATCGCAGCATATACCTGAAACATGCCTGGGGCTTATTGACGCCAAGCGGGGCGACATTGGCAATACTTCAACTATGTATGCAAAAGCATTTTTTGATGAGAAATCTTCCGGGATGAGCTTTGACGCGATCACTGTAGCGCCCTACATGGGTATAGATTCTGTCAAACCGTTCCTGGAGTTTGAAGGCAAATGGGTAGTTCTGCTTGCGCTGACTTCTAATGAAGGAAGCGAGAACTTCCAGTTTATAAATACAGGTGATCAGCGCTTGTTTGAAACGGTGATCGATACGGCGAATGACTGGGCGGGCAACGACCGCATAATGTATGTAGTAGGGGCGACCAGAAGTGAAGAATTTATCAGTATCAGAAAACATGCGCCAGATCACTTTTTACTTGTTCCGGGAGTAGGAGCTCAGGGCGGAAGCCTGCAGGATGTAGCTCGTTATGGTCTGACTAAAGACTGTGGTCTACTTGTTAACTCGTCACGATCGATTATTTATGCGTCTAAAGGTGAAGATTTTGCTGAAAGGGCCAGGGAGGAAGCACTGAAGCTTCAACAGGAGATGTGCGTACTAATGGAAGAACACAATATAATTTGAGCCAGGATTCAAGAGCCAGAGAAAGCATATTAACACTGCAAGGAGCTTCTTTAAAACAAAAATGCTGCGCTGTGAAGATGTCTTGATTCTTGATTCCTGGTTCCTGGTTCTCTTTCCATTACCGTATTCTTAATAATATCCCCCATTAAATAATAAGATAATCTTACTTCGTTACAACGCTGTAAATTAAACTATGGCAGTTCCTGAAGATTTTCTTCATTACCTCTGGAAATTTCGTTTGTTTGATCAGCGAAATCTGCACACAATTTCTGGCGATCCGATAGAGATCATGAATGTGGGTTTGCATAATACTCACGCCGGACCAGATTTTCAAAGCTCCCTGATCCGTATCGGGAATACTTTATGGGCCGGGAACGTAGAAATTCATTTGCGTTCTTCAGATTGGACAAGACACAAACATCAAATAGATCCGTCATACGATAGTGTGATCCTGCATGTAGTTGGAAAACATGACCAGGAAATTTTCCGGACTGATGGTTCAATGATACCCGTGCTTGCGCTGGATAAGCTCATGCCGAAAAAGATCACAGAAGCTTATTTAAGCCTGGTAGAATGTATGGACTGGATACCTTGCGGAAGACAGATTTCGAATGTCGACAGCTTTCATATCCGCAGTTGGTTGTACAGGGTGGAAATTGAAAGGCTGGAACAAAAGTCTGAGTCGATCAGAGGTTTATTAACTGAGTTTAAAGGCGGGTGGGATAACGCGTTTTACGTTTATCTGGCCGCTAATTTTGGATTCAAAACCAACTCCATGCCCTTTGAAATGCTTGCCAGATCCTTGCCCCAACATTTGCTGTCCAGGTATAAGGACAAGCCGAAGCAAATCGAATCCCTCATCTTCGGCCAGGCCGGATTTCTTGAACACAAGCATAATGACGAATATCCCCGATCGCTAAGAAAGGAATATGATTTCCTGAAGAAGAAGCATGGATTGAAATCCATGGATAATTATATATGGAAACATATGAGGATGAGACCCGTCAATTTTCCAACGACAAGGCTCGCTCAATTCGCAGCACTTGTAATACGGTCGAATCATTTGTTCTCTAAAATCTTAGCTGAACAGCATGTGACTAGTATAATCAGTATGTTCCAGGGCCTTCCTGTAAATGAGTACTGGCAAAATCATTATCGGTTTGACAAGCCAACCAAAAGCCATAGCCCAGGACTTGGAGAACAGTCGGTCAGTAATATCCTTATAAACACGGTTGCCGTTTTTTTAATGGCTTATGGGAGGGAGGGAGGGTCGCAGGATCACATTGCCAAAAGTATAACCTTGCTCGAAAATCTGCCTGCTGAAACTAATGCCCTTACCAAACGTTTTAAAGATCTTAAGGTAAGACCCGACAATGCTTTTTTCTCGCAGTCGTTAATTCAGTTAAAAAAAACTTACTGCGATGAGAAGAAATGCTTATCTTGTGGTATTGGGATGAAATTATTGAACCTTTAATATGCTACAGAAGTTTATTACATTTTTCGAGAAACGGTCATTTGGAGTTTGCACCTATCTTGGAGAGCGTTTAAATATCTCTATATCAAAGATCAGGTTATTCTTTATCTACTCATCCTTCCTCGCAGTAGGGTTTCCGCTTATATTCTATGTGTGCGCTGCAGTTGTATTGGACATACGGCACTTTATTAAAAGGAGAAGAGGTGGTGTGCTTGATCTTTAACTGGAGCCAAGAATAAAGAACCAAGAGCCATGATCAGGGGCTTAAATTTGCTTTGCCAAATTATAGTTCAATAGCAAGCATATTTGTTTTCCACGACATGACAAAGCTAGCTAGTTGACTCATAGTCATTCTAATTACCCTTCAATCTTTAAAACGCACCATGTCTTGATTCTTGGCTCTTGATTCTTGATACTTCAGGAAAGTATCTTCGCAATTTCATTAAAGCCCTTTTCCGATGCCTTGTCAGCAGGAGTTTTGCCATCGTCGGTCAGTGCCTTTACTTCCGCTCCGGCTTCCAGTAAAACTATTAAAAGGTCTATATTTCCATTATGTGCAGCAGAATGCAAGGGTGTCGCACCTGACATTTGAACTACATTTACGTTTGCCCCCGCTTCGAGAAGCATTTTTGCAATCATATCATAATTGGATGCCACGGCAGAATGGATTGGGTAAACATGGTAGCCATTCTTCGAGGGAATATTAGGTTCTGCACCCTTCAGGAGCAGCAACCGAGCAACATCTTCGTTGCCAAAATACGATGCGAGGCCGAGAGGAGTAAAACCATCATCGGAAAAATCATTCACCAGATCAGGATTCTCGTTAAGAGCGTTTTCAACAAGGTCTTTTTTGCCGAGTGCAGCAGCCTCGAAAAACGTAATATTATCTATGTGTTTCAGGATAATTTCCGAGAGATCCGGTTGCTTGTAATAGCAGCACAACATTAGCGGAGATACCTGATGGCTCGTTTTTATAGTGGCAAGTTTAGGATTTGTGCTTAAAAGAGCATTCAACTCAATAGAATTGCCAGTTTGGATGTATTCTTCCAGTAAATCCTGATCCATTATTTGCTTTTTTAATAGATTTAAGCCTGCTTATAAAGCAATATTAGTAAAAATAAACAAAAAATTAAGTATCAAGTATCAGGTATCAAGTATCAAGATCGGTGGATCTCAAATTTGAAAGGTGTAGTCATTTCTCAAGCCTTTGAAACTGATAATTCTCCTGTGAAATTCCCTCAAATCTTGTTTCTTGATTCTTGTTTCTTGATACTCTTTATAACGTTATATTTGTCACTACATAATTAAAGATATCGGATGCCCCTAAGAGGAAATCAATTCAGAAATGAAAATTCATTTCGTGATGAACCAAAGTCAAAACCCACTACAAAATCTAGGATTCCCAGGGAGACAGCGGAGGCGATGCCGAAGTTTAAGCTCAATGATGATCGCACAATAAAGATCATTGGCTTATTCTTCCTGATCGTTTCTTTATACTTTATGGTCGCATTCACGTCCTATCTTTTTACCTGGAAGGACGATCAGAGTTATGTGCTTGATGCAAACGGTGGATGGGGTAATCTCTGGAAAACTCAGGCCGAATTGACCGACATGGGCCTGAATCAGCCGGTGGTTGAAAATTGGCTGGGCAAATTTGGAGCTCTCTTATCACATCAGTTTATTTACGAATGGTTTGGTGTTGCATCTTTCATATTTATTGGCGTGTTTTTCATCGTCGGCTACCGCATGCTGTTTAAGATCAAAGTGTTTTCCATTTCGAAAACCCTGTCGTATTCCTTCTTTTTGCTCATATTTATATCAGTTACACTTGCATTCTTTCATGGACTTTTAACTGATTATCCGCATTTCCTCGAAGGTGAATTTGGTTTCTGGACAAACCGGCTATTGCAGGCTCAGATCGGTAATGCCGGAATAGCGGGTTTGCTAGCTTTTGCCGGCCTAACGGTACTTATTATAGCCTATAATATTGATTTCAAGATCCCGGAGCGTAGCCGGGAGCCCAAATATGTGGTTCCTGATACCCCAGAAAATGTTGAATTGGAAGAAGAAGTCCGGTATGAGCCTGTAGAATTTAATCTTCCAAACCGTCCAAACTCTGAGAATGGCAGTTCAAACAGGGTCAATCAAAATCTTCCTCCACTTCAAACAATTGATAAGTCTGACCCAGAGGAACACGTCAATGTAGTTTTAAGCCCTTCCAGAAATGTACCGCTGGAAACAGCTGATACTGTCGGCAATGAAATCAAAGAGATCCCACCGATGACTATAGAGGTCACTGAAGAGGAAAAGAAATCCACTGAGCTGGTTGAGCAGTTTGGTATGTATGATCCGACGCTGGACCTTTCAAGCTACAAATATCCGCCTCTGGACTTGCTTGAGAATTACGGATCAAATAAGATAGCTGTAAATTCCGAGGAACTTGAAGCAAATAAGAATAAAATTGTTGAGACTCTCAATCATTACAATATTGAGATTGATAAGATCAAGGCTACAATTGGTCCGACGGTAACTTTATATGAAATAATTCCAGCGCCGGGAGTGCGTATCTCGAAGATCAAAAATCTTGAAGATGACATCGCGTTAAGCCTTGCTGCTTTGGGAATCCGGATCATAGCGCCTATGCCGGGTAAAGGCACGATTGGTATTGAAGTGCCTAATCAACACCCGGAAATGGTTTCTATGCGTTCTGTGCTTGCTACCGAAAAGTTCCAGAACACAACAATGGACCTTCCTATAGCCCTGGGAAAAACGATTTCGAACGAAGTTTACATTGCGGATCTTTCAAAAATGCCTCACTTACTTGTTGCAGGAGCTACTGGTCAGGGTAAATCGGTTGGTATTAATGCTATTTTGATATCGTTGCTGTATAAGATGCACCCGTCACAATTGAAATTCGTATTGGTGGATCCTAAGAAGGTAGAGCTCACTTTGTTCCGGAAGATAGAAAGGCACTTCCTTGCCAAGCTGCCGGGCGAAGAAGACGCGATCATTACTGATACTAAAAAAGTCATCGCAACGCTTAATTCATTGTGTATTGAGATGGATCAGCGCTATGACCTGCTTAAAAATGCCCATGTAAGAAATCTTAAAGAATACAACCAGAAGTTTATCAACCGAAAGCTTAACCCTAATGATGGACATCGTTTTCTTCCATTTATAGTGCTGATCATTGACGAATTTGCGGATCTGATGATGACAGCGGGCAAAGAAGTTGAGGCGCCGATAGCTCGTATCGCTCAGCTCGCCCGTGCAGTTGGTATACACCTCGTTATAGCAACCCAAAGGCCATCAGTGAACATCATCACGGGAACTATCAAAGCCAATTTCCCTGCCAGGCTTGCATTCAGGGTTTTATCTAAGATAGATTCAAGAACCATTCTTGACAGCGGAGGGGCAGACCAGCTGATAGGTAGAGGAGATATGCTTTTATCGACAGGAAGTGATCTTATCAGGATACAATGTGCTTTTGTAGATACCCCGGAAGTTGAAAAGGTGTCTGATTTTATAGGTTCACAACGTGGATATCCATCAGCTTTCATGTTACCAGAATATATCGACGAAAACGCCGAGTCGTCTATGAAAGATTTTGACGCATCAGATAGAGATCAATTTTTTGAGGACGCTGCGCGACTGATTGTCATGCATCAGCAAGGTTCAACGTCATTAATTCAGCGAAAATTAAAGTTAGGTTATAATCGCGCCGGTAGAATTATTGACCAATTAGAGGCTGCGGGCATAGTCGGGCCCTTTGAAGGAAGCAAGGCCAGAGAGGTACTTATCCCTGACGAATATTCTTTGGAACAGTTCTTGGGTACATTAGATCAGAAAGAATAACGTTATACATCAAAGTACATAATTTTAGAATATGAAGAAGTTAGTAATATGCGCATTTGTAATTTTGGGATCGGCGGTGAACCTGATGGCGCAAAGTGAGGTAAAAGCAAAAGCAATTCTTGCCGAAGTGAGTAAAAAATACCGGGCGTATGATGTGATCAAGACTGATTTTTCTTACACCCTGGAAAATCCGCAGGCCAAGATTAAAGAGACTCAGGCAGGAACGTTATACGTGCGGTCTAAAACTAATAAATACAAGGTCATTCTTAAGGGACAGGAGCTTATCAGTGATGGTAAGAATCAGTGGACCTATCTAAAAGCTGACAAAGAAGTGCAACTAAGCGAAGTTGATAACAACGCTGAAGGGTTAAATCCAGCGAAGATCTTTACCATTTACGAAAAAGGGTTTAAGTCTTTGTATACGAATGATACTAAAGGCGCCAATGGCCGTATAGTTCATAACATCGACCTCACTCCAACAGATTCAAAACGTACTTTTTTTAAGGTTCGCTTACAGATTGATAAAGTGAACAAACAGATCGCGAATGCAGTGATCTTCGACAAGAACGGAAATAAATACACGTATACAATCAAAACGTTCACTCCAAATGTCAAAGTACCTGAATCAACCTTTGCATTTGACGCTAAAAAGTATCCGGGTGTTGAAGTTGTCGACCTGAGATAATATTTAAATAGTTTTTTGAAAAGGGCTTAAGCATAATATGTTTAAGCCTTTTTTATTTATTTTTGATTTCTTATGGCCCTTTCTTACACACAGCACACACTTGAAAAGCTAGAATATCTGCTGAAATCGCTGGGGTTTAAACTGCGCTATGAAAAAGGGAATTTCAAAACCGGAGCCTGCATCTTAGAACAAAGCAGAGTAATTATCGTCAATAAATTTTCTAACCTGGAGAATAAGATAATTGCCCTTGCTGATCTGCTTCAGAATACGGAAACTGACGATAACTTACTAGATGAAAAGCAAAAAGCTTTTCTCTATTTGCTAAAACAAACTAAGCTCGAGTTTTGAAAATTACATTTCTAGGAACCGGAACCTCCCAGGGAGTACCAGTAATTGCATGTGCTTGTGAGGTGTGCATTTCAACAGATAGACACGATAAGCGGCTTCGGGTATCGGTTCTAATTGAAGAAGCTGGGAAATCTGTGGTAATTGATGCGGGACCTGATTTTAGATATCAAATGCTGCGCGCCGGCGTTAAGCACCTTGATGCAATTCTGTTTACCCATGAACATAAAGATCATGTTGCTGGCCTTGATGACGTCAGGGCCTTTAATTTTAAGCAGCAATCCGAAATTGATGTTTATGCTGATGTGCGTGTTCAAAGTGCATTAAAGAAGGAATTTCATTACATATTTTCAGAAGCTAAATATCCGGGTATCCCGCGGATTGAACTCCATGAAATAAAAGCAGACCAGCCTTTTATTGTGGCCGGTTTTGATATTATCCCTATTTCGGTAATGCACTATAAACTCCCTGTTTTCGGTTACAGGATCGGCGATTTTACCTATATCACCGATGCTAAAACAATGGATCAAGAGAATATAGCGAAGATACGCGGATCAAAGATCGTTGTAATCAATGCTCTGCAGAAGGAAAGTCATATATCTCATCTTACCTTTGACGAAGCTATCAGCCTTGCAGGAGAGATACGGGCAGAGCAAACCTATCTGACCCATATCAGCCATCGATTGGGAAGACATCGCGACGTGTGTGCAGAGTTGCCAACGGGTATTTTTCTTGCATATGATGGTCTGCAACTTGAGGTTAATCATAAATAGGTCGATCTCACCCTCTTACCAGGATATCTGGATATTTGTAACTTAAGAAGTGCCCAGGAGCAGATTCGAACTGCCACACCCGTTAAGGCGCCACTCCCTCAAAGTGGTGCGTCTACCAATTTCGCCACCTGGGCATTTTGCCAATATTATTTAATCCGCTGTAAAGTTCTAACAACTAACAACCAAATTACTATTAACCAGAAAGTGCCCGAAGAGAGACTCGAACTCTCAAGGATATAACTCCAACGGCTTCTGAGACCGCAACGTTTACCAATTTCGCCATCCGGGCCTTCGTTTTTCCTCGTATTTAATAGCTATGCAGCACTAATCTGTCCCTTAGTAAACCTTGAAAAGGTTGTGCAAATATAGTAGTTTAGGTGTATTTCAGCCTAAACTTTGAATAAATTTTAGTGTGGATCACGCCCGGATCATGCCCTCATCCAATCAACTGTAATATCAATCTACAGTACAAACTCGTGCATGTAAGATTTTTGATGATTGTATATACAATTATGCGACAATTTGGGATCACCGCTGACCTTGATAATTCAGTTTTATTATATAAATTTATCCTTCATATCAATTTAAAGAGGTAAAAGCATGATTGACAATTTTTTAAAAAAGCTTCTCGTTCTATTTGTGTTATCGGTATCCACATCAGGCTTAGGCTTTGCTCAGGTTAAACCAATTATAGGGGTTGCAGGTATTTCACATGAATCTAATAGCTTCAATATTAAAAAAACTGATCTGGAAGACTTTGATGTTACCATAGGTGAAAGCCAGCAGGTGAGATCCAAACGATTCTTTGCCGGTTCTACAGCAAAAACTACCAGTGCCGGTTATATCGAAGGCGCGAAACAATTTGGTCTTGAACTTTATCCTACACTGCTTGCCTCTGCCACTCCAAGGGGACCTGTAACAGACAGAGCATTTAATGCGATGATGAATGAAATTATTACAGGACTAAAGGCTGGACCAAAACTTCAGGGGATACTATTAAATCTGCATGGTGCTATGGTTGTTGAAAGTTATCCCAGCGGAGATGAAGAGATTGTCAGAAGGGTGAGAAAAACATTCGGACCGGAAATGCCAATTGTCGTTACTCACGATTTTCATGCGAATATCACTCCGAAAATGGTTGAGTTATGTAATGTCCTGATTACTTTTAAGGAGAATCCACACCTGGATACTTATGATCGGGGATTACAGGCTGCTGATATCATGGCCAAAATTGTAAGCGGGAAAGTAAAACCCGTTCAAAGTATTGTAAAAGCTCCAATGGTTTATAACATTGCGTTTCAGAATACCTATTCCAATCCATTATTACCTATAACAAACGAAAGTAAAAAACTTGAAAAACACCCTGAAATTTTAGCGGTGAGTGTATCAGGGGGTTATCAGTATGCTGATGTCCCTTCTATGGGACCGTCGGTAGTTGTGGTGACTAATAACAATAAAGCGTTGGCTGATAAAGAAGCTAACAGGCTTTCGCAAATGCTTTGGGATACCCGGGAAAGCACCAGAATTAACAATCCTAAGCCTGCTGAAGCAGTTAAAATGGCAATTCAACATGATGGCCGTCCGGTGATATTGATAGATATGGGGGATAATATTGGCGGTGGATCTACCGGCGATAGTTCCTTTATGCTTGAAGAATTAATTAAGCAAAATGCGAAAGGATGGGCAATGGTTATTTATGATCCTGAAGGATATAAGACAGCAGAAAGTGTAGGTGTTGGAAAAGCATTTGACTTTTCAGTTGGAGGAAAAATGGATAATATGCATGGTAAGCCGGTTCGAATAAAAGGGGAGGTTCGCTCACTGCATGTAGGACGTTATCTGGAAACAGAGATTCGTCATGGCGGCGGAAGATACTGGAATATGGGAAATACCGCCGTAATTCAAGTTGAAGGATCCACACTTGATGAACCGAATCTGCTGTTAATCACAACTAAACCTGCTAGCCCAAACAGCGCCCACATTTTTATTTCCAATGGAGTATATGTAGAAAGACAAAAGATCCTTGTAGTAAAGGGCGCAATTGCCCCCCGTGCTGCGTATGAGCCATTTGCTTCCAAACTGATCTCCGTGGATAGCCCCGGTGCAACTGCCATCAACCCGGAATGGTTTAAGTACTATAATATTCGTGAAGGATTATTCGGAATAGAAAAATCAAAAAAATAATTTCTGCTTTCACAGGAAGGATAAATTCTCTAGTCTGCGGATGCAAATTACTTAAGTAGGTATTTCTTCAAAATCAGGGATTTTTTCTTCACTGATAGTTTCAGGTTTGATATCATCCACAGGGTTTTTTCTCCACCAGTTAGCAAGAAAGCTTCCTGATATATCCATCCAGGTTCCGAATATGGCCGGGTAGAGGCCCATTGTAGCGGCTCTGCCAAGTTCATAAGCTATTCCTGCTGCCATACCTCCGTTCTGCAATCCTACTTCAATTGCCACTGTGCGGCTGTCCCGTTTGTTCAGTTTAAATAAACGGCTACCCCAATATCCCAGGAAATATCCCATTCCATTATGTATGAAAGCGGCCAGGAAAAGTGTAAAGCCCATTGTTAATAAACTGTCTCTTCCTGCTGCTACGATCACCGCAATAATAAACACATTCGCAGCCATAGCAACTAATGGCATTGCAGCATTAAGCCATGGACTTCTTGAACCGAAAAACTTATTAAAAATAATCCCGGCTATTAGTGGTATAAAGATCATTTTTCCAATGCTGATCATCATACTCAGTGCATCAATCGGAATTAATTGTCCGGCAAATTTCTCCATTAAAATTGGAGTAACGAACGGAGCCATCAGAGTAGCAAATGAAGTCAGCGTAATAGATAGTGCCAGATTTCCTTTCGAAAGAAAGTTTAGAATATTTGATGAAACTCCGCAAGGAACACATCCAATCAGGATCACACCTGCGGCAATTTCAGGCGGAAAAGAAAACAATTGTGTCAGACTAAAAGCTATTAAAGGCATGATAGTAAACTGAAGAAATAAACCAATTAATACTCCTTTGGGCATTTTCAGAACTCCTACAAAATCTTTTACACCCATAGTTGTTCCCATTCCGAACATTATGAGCTGTATCAAAGGGACAATCAGGACTTCGGTTTTGAATCCGCCTATATCAGTCACGTAGGAAGGAAACATCATGCTTAAGGTTGCTGCAGCGATAACCCAAATGGTAAAAGAAAAGCCTTTCATGAATTCTGAAGCATTAATTCCTGCCAGAAGAAATACAAAGAAAATGCAGGTCAATATCTTTGCTTCCATTGCAAAATTCAACTGAAAAAGTACGATCACACCTAAAAGAGTTAATAAGGAAAGCCATAGTAAAGACTGTAGTAGTTTTTGCATTGTCATCTTTTTATTTTTTGTTTGTTATCCCACACGTGCGGGATAAAAAAGGACATGATTTGATAATTATAACCCGTGCGGATCTTAGCAAATCATGATGGTTTCATGTATATATTTTTTGATTATTACTAAAATTTATTGTCTGGCAATTATAAATTTTCGGAAAATTAAAAATATAAAAATTTATGATAGTTTGAGTTGCTTGTAAAATGAATAAAATTAAATTGAGATATAAGGTCTGAATATTCTTTTTGTTAACTGATGGGATATTTGTTTTTCGAAAGGATCCATTAACTTTTAGTGAAATGACAGTGAAACGTTATTTTCACGTTTTGTTCACCCTAAATATGAAAAAAAAGAGAGTCGGATTTTCAATGATATAACTCCAACGGCTTCTGAGACCGCAACGTTTACCAATTTCGCCATCCCGGCATTTTTTATGGGACTGCAAAATATTAAATCTTAGTGGAAGATTTTACTGCTAAAATGCAATTTATCGATATTTTTATAGTTGTATATTAAATATGCGATCCATGATGAAAAGATCATTGTTGATAATACTCTTATTAATTGCCATTAGCAATACGTTCGCGCAGAACAAAGATGCTTTGGCTGGTAAATGGCTTACAACATCCGGTGATGCCCAGATACAGATATTTCAAATCGGAGGCAAATTTTCAGGCAAGATAGTTTGGTTGAAAAAGCCTATTGACAGTATGGGAAAGCCGGAAACGGATGATAAAAATCCCGATGTAAATTTAGCGAAACGCCCGATATTGGGTCTCGAAATGCTTAAAGGATTTACATATACAGAGGAAGGAATTTGGGAAGGCGGTACTATTTATGACCCTAAAACTGGCAAGACCTACAGCTGTAAGATTAGCATGGTCGATAATAATCAAATCCATGTCAGGGGTTTTGTTGGAATATCTCTTCTTGGAAGGACAGAAACATGGTCGCGGGTAAGGTGAAGAGTTTAATCATTGTTTTTTTGGTACTATCTATAGGAATTTCCAGCCTGCATTCCCAGAGTATTAGGGCCTTACAGTCCGGGACAAAGACCAGCCTCCGGGGACTTTCTGTTGTCGATAATTCGGTTGCCTGGGTAAGCGGCAGCTATGGCTGGATATCCCATACCACTAACGGGGGATCAACCTGGAAATGGATGCAAATCCCTGGCTACGAAAAGTTTGATTTCAGGGATATCGAGGCGTTTTCAAAAAGTGACGCCGTTATAGTAAGCGCGGGTTCTCCTGCCGTTATTCTGATTACTCGCGATGGCGCTGCGACCTGGAAGGAGGTATATAAAAACGAATTTCCTGACATCTTTCTGGATGGGATGGATTTCCGGGACGCCAGAAATGGTATCATTTACGGAGATCCCATCCAGGGTAAAATGCAGCTGCTCAGAACTTCTGATGGCGGGAATAGCTGGGAAAATATAAGTGGTAACTTAACGGTGAGACTGATAGAAGGCGAAGCATCTTTTGCTGCCAGCGGTACCGGTATACGTACTCTTAAGAGTGGCAAGACTTTTATTGCTACCGGAGGGACGCAATCGAGGGTTTTTGTTTCTGACAATTTTGGGAATTCATGGACCAGCTACCCTTGCCCTATAATACAGGGTAAGAGCTCTGCCGGGCCATTTTCTATAGCATTTATTAATAGCAAAAAAGGGCTGGCAGTGGGCGGTGATTACCTTTCCGATACATCAAGTATTGATAATATGCTTCTCACTAAAAATGGAGGTAGGACATGGCAAAAGCCAAATACTAGCCCTTTCGGATATAAATCAGCTGTTGAATATATTTCTTCCGGGGTAGTTATTGCTACCGGCACATCCGGAACAGATATCTCGAGAAACGGAGGAAGAGATTGGGAGAAACTTACTAAGGAGGGCTTTAATTCAGTCCGTAAAGCTAAGTCAGGTTCTCTTGTGCTTTTTGCAGGGGCAGGCGGCAAAATATCAATACTTCAAGGCCCATAAGTACTTTATATTATTAGTTTGGTCAAGTAATTATACTATCTTTATTTGTCGGCCGGATAATTGACCCGGAACAAATATCTAGTAATGGCTTATCAAGCCTGCTGCTGAAAAAACAGACTACAAATGATCTCAAAAGCATTAAACTATATCAAGAACATCAGGACGACGGGTGCTGTATATGAATCATCGCGATTTGTTTCGCGTAATATCACTCATGAGATCAATAATCATAAACCGCAGATCGTTATAGAGCTTGGGGCAGGAAGTGGAAATATTACCGAAAGGATCCTTTCAAAACTTCATCCTGATTCAGAATTATATTGCTTTGAAATTGAGCCGCAGTTCTATGAAAAGCTTGAAAATATAAAGGATAGCAGATTCCATCTCATTAAGGAATCCGCAGCCGACGTTACCAAATATTTTGATGCAGCTTCAGTAGATATCATAATCTCAGGCTTGCCATTAAGTTTGTTCGATAATTCAGACCGAAGCCAGCTTCTTAACGATTGCTATAGCCTTTTAAAAAAAGGTGGGGTTTTTCGCCAGTTTCTTTACTCATTGCAGAAAAACTACTTCATGCCGATCTTTGACCATATGGAAATGAGCCTGGAGATGAATTTACCTCCCGCTGTACTTTATTCGTGCTATAAATTAAATTAGCAAGTCCGATAGTTAGCAAATTTGCCGATGAGCAATTGCCGTAGTCTATTTTTCTTTTTTTTGGTATTTCTAAGCTCTTCGCTAATCTCTGCAATGGCCCAAAAAACCACCGATAAGCCTGATCTTAACGGTTTTTTGCCGGGAGTAATTTCTGAGGAATCTACTCTCACTATTAGAGACAAGCCAACGGATGTTATCATCCACATTAACGCACCACGCGCCGACTTGATCAATTCCAGGAAAAAGACAAGGATTATTTTCTTTGCTTTGCCAAACGGAAATTCAATAGAATGGACCGCGGGCAAGAAAATGGCAGCAGGTGATGACTGGCATTATGACATCCAGCATATTGCTGCCCAAACCAGGTATTTGCGGAATAAGCTGGATGATTTTAATATCATTACCGTCTATCTGGCTACAAAGCAGAAAAGCTGGCCGGCCTGGAAAAAGGCGTATCCGGATTATCCTGTGCTCATTCAATCCTTATTTGGTGCCGTAAATGCCAGGTTTGCGAGCCTTAACCCGATGATCACTTTGAACAGTCATAGCGGTGGCGGGAGCTTTATTTTTGGTTATCTGGATGGCGTAACTGATATCCCGCTAAATATAGACCGCTTCGCTTTTATTGACAGTGACTACGGTTATGAAGAAAAGTACGGACACCAGCTTGCAAACTGGCTGAAGGCAGACAAAGGCCGTCATTTAAATGTTTTGGCCTACAACGACAGCGTTGTAGTTTATAATGGAAACCCACTCGTATCACCCACTGGAGGGACGTGGTATCGGAGCAAACTGATGCAGGCAAACCTGGCGAAAGAGTTTAAATTTAAATCCCGCACTGACACAAGCTTTATGTGTTTTGAGGCTTTATCAGGAAGAATTCAATTTATTTTGAAACAGAACCCTAAAGCACTCATATTTCACACCCATCAGGTCGGTCTCAATGGCTTTATCTTTAGTAATTTAAGCGGCACGAAAGAGATGAACAGAACCCATTTCACGTATTTCGGCGATCAGGTTTATAAACAATTTATCGCCGCTGAGCAGGAGCCGCTCCACTAAATCCTGCTTGGTTTTATGCTCCAATTTGTTAATTTGCTCATCTACAAATTTGTTGATTTCCCTATTCGATCTTTAGTAATTTCCTAACTTGCTCCCATGAATTTGGAATTCAATAAAAACGAAGACATCAACAAACAGCTTTTGTACGAGGTTAAAAATCGTCTGAAGGTGATATATGCAGGTGGAGGCGAAAAGGCTGCAGCAAAACAAAAAGAAAAAGGGAAAATGCAGGCCCGTGAACGTGTTTCCTTTTTGCTGGACAAAGATACTACATGGGTGGAGATCGGTGCGTTTACGGCCGAAGATATGTATAAGGAATACGGCGGCTGTCCGTCCGCTGGTGTTGTATGCGGAATCGGTTACGTTTCAGGAAGGCAATGCATGATCGTGGCCAACGATGCTACAGTTAAGGCAGGCGCCTGGTTCCCTATGACCGCAAAGAAAAATCTTCGGGCCCAGGAGATTGCTATGGAGAATCGTTTGCCGGTGATCTACCTGGTTGATTCCGCCGGTGTTTTCCTGCCACTTCAGGATGAAATATTTCCTGATAAGGAGCACTTCGGCCGGATCTTCAGAAATAATGCGATAATGAGCAGCAATGGTATTGTTCAGATATCTGCTATTATGGGTTCGTGTGTAGCGGGTGGTGCGTATCTGCCCATTATGAGTGATGAAGCGATGATCGTTGACGGTACAGGATCTGTATTTCTTGCTGGAAGCTATTTGGTCAAATCAGCTATTGGTGAAGATATCGATAATGAATCGCTGGGCGGCGCCACTACACATTGCGAGATATCCGGGGTAACAGACTATAAGCATCCGGATGATGCGTCCTGTTTGGAATCCATCAGGAAGATCATCAGTATGCTTGGCTCGCCAAAAAATGCGGGCTTCGACCGGATTAAGCCGGCTCCTCCCAGTTTGGACCAACAGGAGATATACGGACTGCTCCCCGAGAACCGGGAAAGTCCCTACGATATGAGGGAGATTATTAAGCGCCTGGTTGATAAATCGGAATTGGAGGAGTATAAGGAGTTATATGGCCAAAGTATTATTTGCGGCTTGGGAAGAATAGATGGCTGGGCTGTCGGTATAGTTGCAAATCAACGGAAGGTCGTGAAAAGTAAAAAGGGGGAAATGCAGTTTGGAGGAGTGATCTACTCTGATTCGGCTGATAAAGCAACCCGTTTTATCATGAATTGTAATCAAAAGAAAATTCCCCTTGTGTTTTTGCAGGATGTTACCGGCTTTATGGTAGGGAGCAGATCCGAACAAGGAGGCATAATTAAAGACGGAGCAAAAATGGTCAACGCAGTGTCTAACTCAGTTGTTCCAAAATTTACGATTGTGATTGGAAATTCCTACGGTGCCGGCAATTATGCGATGTGCGGAAAAGCTTACGATCCACGATTAATCTTTGCCTGGCCCTCAGCAAAGATTGCCGTGATGGGTGGTTCACAGGCTGCTAAAGTTCTCTTACAGATTGAAGAAGCATCTCTTAAATCGAAAGGAGAGGAGATCACGAAAGAAAAGGAAGAAGAACTGCTCAAGAATATTACTGATCGATACGACAGACAGACAACACCATATTATGCCGCCTCAAGGCTTTGGGTAGACGGTATAATAGATCCGTTGGAAACGAGAAAGGTGATTTCTATGGGCATTGAAGCCGCTAATCAATCCCCAATTGAGAAGCAATTTAACACGGGAGTGCTGCAAACGTGAAGAGCAATGAGCAAATTAGGAAATGAGTAAATTGCATAACGTAGTAGAGAGCTCATTTTCTAATTCTCAAATTTGTTAATTTGCTAATTTGAACCAGCCAACAGCAAGAAAAAATCGTTAAATCTTAACAGACACTCAAAAGATGAGAAAATTACTCCTCGCACTTTCCCTGCTATCCTCAATACAGTCATTTGGACAATCCACTAAGCTGCATGATAAAGCAATTGTTGTTGATACTCACGGAGATATCATGTCTGACCAGATCAGATCAGGTATCGATGTAGGCAAACTGCAGTCAGGGGGTAATTTTGACCTTGTTCGCGCTAAAGAAGGAGGCCTTGATGTTCAGGTGTTTTCGATCTGGTGTGACGCATCCGGGGGCTTCGCTATGGCAAACAGGCAAATAGACTCCCTTAATTCTTTGGCGAACCGTCATCCTGATATGATCAAATTAGTGCGAACTGCTTCCGACTTGAAATCCGTAGTTAAGTCCAATCGACTGGCGGGGATGATAGGGGTAGAAGGAGGGCATATGATTGAAAGCCGCATAGAAAATCTCGAGTCGCTTGCTGCGAGGGGAATGACTTACATGACCCTGACGTGGAACAACAGTACGCCATGGGCAAGTTCAGCTTACGACGAAACATTTAGAAAAGATAGCCTTAAACACGTTGGCCTGACCGATTTCGGTAAGCAGGTGATCAAACGGATGAACGAACTCGGAGTTGTCGTTGACCTGTCTCACGTAGGCGAAACCACGTTTTACGATGCGATAAAAATCTCGACAAAACCAGTTATGGCATCCCATAGTTCGGCTTACGCATTTAATGCTCATCAAAGAAACCTGAAAGACGATCAGATCAAAGCTATTGCAAAGACTGGAGGAGTGGTTTTCGTTAATTTTTATAGCGGATTCCTCGACAGCACTTATACACGGAAACAGCAGAAGTTCAATGCTGATCACGGAGTTGAATTGGCCGAGCTAACTAAAACTTCAACCCGTTCTAAAGCCCAGGACGCTATCAACACAAAGTACAGTAAGGAGATTTATGATATGAGGGCTCCGCTTGATTTGCTGATCGCTCACATAGACCACATGGTGAAACTTGTAGGTTCAAAGCATGTAGGGCTGGGTGCTGATTTTGATGGTGCAGAGTCTTATCCGCAGCATCTTGATGATGTTTCTGATTATCCGGCTATAACCGAAGCGCTGGTCAAGAAGGGATATGCTGAAAAGGATATAAAGAATATTCTGGGGAATAACTTTGTGCGTTTGCTGAAGGCGAATAAAGGGAAGTGATTGCTTCGCTTCGCTCGCAATGACACGTTCGGAAAGTAGAGGTGATGCTTCGCTTCGCTCGCAATGACACTTCGCTTTAGGAGCAGTGGCACCGGGATTGGTGTCGCAATGGTACTGAGATTGTTTTCCATGCAAGGAGGCAAGACGAAGCAATCGCTCAGTTCGAAAAAATAATTTGCTCTGCTAGATTGAATCCGGCTGCTATCTTGTTTTATGTCACTGCGAGCGCAGCGAAGCAGTATTCCACCAATAAGTCAGCTTCAACACAAGAAACCTATTCTTAACCGAAAATGGGTTTGGCAGATAATTATCTGTATAAACGATAAAAAGATCTGAGGCGGGTTTGTACCGCCATTGCAGGCGGGTGTTTATATTCAGATTTTCTCTTTGTTCATTGTATTGAACAAACCCGGTAAAAAAGAGCTTATTGGTCATCGTTACATCTACACGCGGCCCTACCAGCCAGAATTTAGTCCTGTCCCAGGGTTGTGGTAATTTAATGTCATTATAGCTTGAGCTTAATGCCAGACTCACGTAAGGCTGGAACCGATATCCCAATTCTGAATTTATGTTCAACCGTGTCCCGTCAGCATAATATCCGCCGTAGCGAGCAGAAAAAGCGTATGTCAATAAGCTTTGAGGGCGGGAAACGAAATCAGTTCCCCATGATTTCCAGTGATGCTCAGAACCTTTGGGAAGTGTCGCCCGGCCTGAATTTGTTGGATCGAAAGGCCTGAGCAATTTGACATAGTCAGCTGCTGTCCAGACCGAGAACGTAGCCCGGCTTCTGAAATTAATGTTATAAGCAAGAAATGTAGTGTTATCTGTTCGATTAAACGACTGATCAAAATAGTTTGCGGATACGATTTTCGGCCCGTGGCTTACAAGCTTCCCTTTTTTAGGGAAGAACAGATATGCTGCCTGAGGGTTCAGGTTAATGTAACCAGTACGGGGTACATAGCCAACCTCAGTATTGTAGTTTCGTCCCACGATCTCATGCTGCCAGTTTATATTCCAGTTTCCGCTGATGTAGTTGAGATTTGCCGCCTGCAGGACATCATTTCCTTTTTTGCCGGGGCTAAAGGATTTCATGATAACAGCCTTGCCGGTCCATGAGTTCGTAGACGAGGCCAAATTATACTCAAGTCCTGCATTTCGGTTATATCTGGACACGGAGGCAGCTGCATGGGAAGGCTCGTAATTCATCGACTGCTTGTTGATGAAAAGGGCACTAATACTCGATCTGGCAAATACCCGTCGCTGCAGCGACATAACCGCGAAGTTTTGTGAAGGGAGGTTATTTCCTGATTTAGAAGTCTGCATATCCATTAATCCAATTCTCCAGTCTTTATTAAGCTTGCCGCTTAGCCGTGCGCCAAATTGAATCGGCACGCCAAGGCCAATGCGCCGGGAAAAGAACGGCCTGATGTTAGCATATCCGTAATTCGAAAAAAGGTCACCGTTTTCAAGAAAATACTGCCTTCTTTCAGGAAAGAATAGTTCAAAGCGATCTAAGTTGGGTACTTGCCTGTCTACCTCTACCTGGGAATAATCCGGATTCACGGTTAGATCCAGGTTTAGCGATGAGGTGACTGCAACTTTAACGTCGCCACCAATTTCACGTTTATAGTCCCGGCTTGACGGACTAACCGTGTGATCGTTTGAGAATCCGCCCAAAATGTAAGGGATCAGTGAAATATTTTGTCCGGGAACTGGAGGCGCCTGATCCCAGATTAAATTCCCGGTATAGGCAAGCGATGCGGTAGCAAATTGACGTGGAACAGGTGCCCAACTCGATTTTTCAGTAGATTTCAGATCAAGCCTGCTGAAATTGATACCCCATTCAGTGATTCCTGCCTTATAACGAATTGATTTGAAGGGAATAGCTGCTTCGAATATCCACTTGTCTTCATAATTTTTAACTGCGGACACCCATTTATTATCCCAGCTCAGGTCTACTTTGCTGCCATCGTACATAATACCATCCCATTGCGCGCCAGCTGCATTTGAGCCGAATGAAAATCCATTCGTTTTATCATCAAAGGGGTCCATGAATAGGAGGAAATTATCATTCTTATTGAATGAGAAATCGCGACGCAGTGATTCAACGAAATAGGGTCCCGGCTGGTGGTAACAGATGGCTATTATGTAGAGATTCTCTTTATCATAACTCATCATGACATCTGTTCTGACTTTCGCAAAGCTCGTGTCCATCGGCTGGACCATAAAGAAATTGGAAGCGACGTTGGCGTCTGTCCAGGTTCTTTCATCAGCCACCCCGTCAATTCTAATTTCAGAAGATGCTGGTTTTAACTTTAGCTCGTACGAAGCATTCTTTTTTTGAGCGATCGCAAAAAAAGGTAAAAAGAGGACTAATAAAATAGATACAGAGACGGGGAGGGGTTTTATTTGCAAAAGAAGTTGGGACCGTTTTAATCTTTTTTTGACTTGAAGTATGAATAAGGACATCGTCAGGCTTACAGTAATTTCAGTAATAATAAGAGTTTTTAAATATACTTTTGATGTTCAAAAAATTACTCCGCAGAATATTATAGAATAGCCTGACAAATCCGTATTGTTGATGCGCATTCAAAGTTTTAAATTTGCTTTTTAAATATCAATAATGTCTCAAGAAAACGAACACGTACAATGCCTGATAATAGGATCAGGACCAGCAGGATACACTGCTGCTATATATGCTGCAAGAGCCGATCTTAAGCCTGTAATGTATACAGGGATGGTTCCGGGTGGCCAGTTAACCCAGACCACGGACGTTGAAAACTTCCCAGGGTATCCCGATGGGATCATGGGCCCGGAAATGATGGAGGATTTTAGAAAGCAGGCTGAAAGGTTTGGAACGCAGATCCGGTTCGGTTATGTTACTAAGGTTGATTTTTCCAGTGCCCCTCATAAAGTAATAATAGACGAGATAAAAACTATTACCGCTGATACGGTTATTATCGCTACGGGAGCTTCAGCTAAATGGCTGGGCCTTGAAAGCGAACAAAAATATAATGGATTCGGAGTATCTGCATGTGCAGTTTGTGACGGTTTCTTTTTCAAAGGACAAGACGTGGCGATTGTTGGAGCGGGTGATACGGCCGCTGAAGAAGCCGCATATCTTTCAAAACTTTGCAAATCAGTTCATCTGCTGGTTCGCCGTGATGAATTCAGGGCTTCTAAAGCAATGCAGCACAGGGTTAAAAGCATCTCTAATATCACGATTCACTACAATACAGCAACCAAAGAAATTCTTGGTGACGGTAAAAATGTAACAGGAGTACGGGTGGTTAATAATAAGACAAACGAAGAAAAAGTAATTGATGTGAGCGGCTTCTTTGTCGCTATCGGGCATAACCCAAACACCGAAATATTTAAAGGCTGGCTGGAGATGGATGAGACCGGTTACCTGATCACACTGCCAGATAGCTCTAAAACTAATATCGAAGGTGTGTTTGCCTGCGGAGATGCTCAGGATAAATTATGGAGACAGGCAGTTACTGCCGCTGGCACGGGCTGCATGGCAGCTTTAGAAGCTGAACGATTTCTTGCTGATAAGGAGCATCCAGTGGCAGTTTAGTATCAGGTATCAAGTATCAGGAATCAAGATCGGGGGATCTAAGTTTGAGGGTTACATTCATAGTTACAGTCTTATGAATCCTTTAAATCTTACCTTCTGGATATGGTTGTTTATTTTAAGTAGCACTTCTTTATTCATACCTGGCACTAAATCTTGATTCTTGATACTTGATTCTTGGTTCTATTTTTGCACTTAATATACTATGAACCAATCAATTCTCCGGACGAGGACTGCTGTATTGCTAACGGTAGCTATTACTACTATTATACTCATAGTGGGGTTGTTTTTTTACATGAAGAGACAATTTTTTATGACCCGGACGGAAATCAATAATGACGTCATGGTCGAAAAGATCGTCAGCATGGGTAAGCTCGAACTCGTCAAATATTCGATGAAAGACGTTATTGAGAAAAAGGAGATCAGAAAATTCCTGCCAGATAAGCGCATACTTTTCGTAGCCGTTGGTGAAGTAACAGGATGTATAGATCTTACAAGAATTAAAAAGAGTGATATCGTTACATCCGGATCAGATTCACTAACCGTATTTCTTCCCAAACCTGAGATCTGTTATGTAAAACTGGACCATCAGCAGTCAAAAGTATATGATGTTTCGGGCGCCTGGTTTCCAGGCGATTCCAAAAATATGGTGGAAGATATCTATAAGATCGCTGAAAAGCAGATCCTTGAGTACGCCGGTAAGCAGAATATTCTTGGTAAAACGAATGAAAACGCCAAGCTGATCTTTAAGCCCATGCTTGAGAATATTTCCGGCAAAAAGGTGGGAATTCAATTTCGCCATTAATTATCCTACTACACTGCATTCCTTGATCTTATTTTTTTAAATTTGAGAAAGCAGCATTCTATTCAGTTTGCCAGCTAATCCAAATTCTAATATGAATTTTATAAGAATAATCTCAGGTATAGCGTTATTGGCAGTTTTATTTTCATCCTGTACTACCGAGGAAAAGCCCCGGATTGTTTCCAATAAACCGGAAGTCAAAAAGATAATGGCGCCATTCCGCTATCATAAAGCAATTGAAGTTAAGCCTGGATTAACACTTGATATTGTAAGCTGGGGAAGAGGTTCTAGCTCTGTCGGCGCCTACATGATCTTACGATCCGACTCTACCCATTTAAATTATCGTTCAACAACGGGCGAACTGGATGGCAGAATCGTTGACGCCTGGGACATGGATCTCGATTCCGATGGGAACCCGGAACTTTACATTCAATCGAAAGGGGAGGGCGAAGGCTCCTATCTTAGCATGTACATCTACGAATATAATGAAAGCGGCTCGAATCAGCAGATCCGTTTCCCGGATTTAGGAAGTACGTTGAAAAAAGGCTATAAAGGCAATGATTCTGTTTACGTAAAGGATGGAAAACTAATGCGCGAGTTCCCCTTATACAGCACTGAGGACACTCTAAGTAAAGCCACAGGTGAGATCCGGAAATTAGAATATAGTTTAAGAAGTAATAGTTTGAATGTGAAGGAGATCGAAAAAACTGAAAACTGAAAGCGGAAAATTGAACCTCGTTTAAGCGCAATGCTTCAGTTTTCAGTTTTCCCCTTTCAGTTCCCGCTTAGCGTGGAGCTCACACCTCCGAATCCACAAACTGCTTCTCCAGTCTCTCCAGATTTTGGATCATTTCCTCAAGTTTTGCTTCTTCTTTTCTTATGTAGATGCGCATCAGCACGAAGTACCATAAGGCTATCCAGAGGAAAGTAAAAATAACTGCTGCTATTGTGACCCATAAGGGCGACAGGAAAGCGATCTCTATAAAGTAAAGTATAAATCCTGCTGTAAAGAAAATAGAGTAGATTCGGTATTTCCTGGTATTGAAGATAAATCTGTCGTGCTTGTATTTTTTAAGATAGAGGATGTATTCTTCCGGTTTGTCGAGGAAATTATCATACGTTATCCGGCGATAATTTCCAATTAAGGCTATAATGTAGTAGATGCAGCAGCCCATAAAGACCGCCATGGCAAGGTGAGTGGTCCACATTATAAAAGGGCTCTCCGACCAAAAGTAGATAAGCATAGCCGTAGCAAGGCCCATCACCAGCATTTCTATGAGCAATCTGCTTGCAAGGCCTGTTTTGGTCTTGTTTACTTTTTTTAACACATCTTCGTGACTGACTTTCGGCAGCGCTATCTGGTTATGCCAGATACTCTTTAGTGCTTCAAAATCTTTCATTTTTATTATATAATTCAGTCAGTTTTTGTTTAATACGGTGAATCTTAACTCTAAGATTACCTTCCGAAATACCAGAGATCGTTGCTATTTCTGCATACGGGACTTCATCCAATACCATCGTTATGATGATCCTTTCATTCTCCACCAGTTGAGCAATGCACTTGTATAATGAAGCTACCTGCTCATTTTTGTCTGAAATCTCTTCGCCTTTTGTTTCAATGATGTTATCAGTAAGCTCATCCTTAGGCTGCCTTTTCTCTACACGGAGATAGGACAGGCAGGTATTAACAGCAATACGATAGATCCACGTAGAAATCAAAGCCTGGTTGCGGAACTTATCAAGGTTTTGCCAAACCTTCATGAAAGTCTCCTGCATCAGGTCATTGGCGGTGTCGTCATCGCCGGTATAACCATAACATAAATGGTAGATCTTTTTAGAATTGGCCTGAAAAATTTCTTTGAAAAGCGCTTCTTTGCTCAAACCGTTATTTTTGTTTAGATAAAGCTGCTTAGATATTGTTACAGATAAAGGCTTTTGCTAATCCAACTGGCCTGGTTTTCAGCTTTATGAAGCAGATCCTCAAACTCACTTTGATAATCGAACTGAAGGTCTTCATGTAATTTAGGAAGTAATTTGCTGATCTTTTCTAACTGCCGGATTAATAATCCCTGAAGGGGCTTATGGCTTGTCCTGAGGTCAGCGTAATCCAGGAAATTGTTGCAGAACCACAGGGAAAGCTCAATTTCAACCTGTTTGTTGCTGGTGTATTTTGTATAGCGATTCATCAGGCGCAGGATTTTCCGCAGGCTTTTAGTGCTGTAATAGTAATGCTTTTGCATTGTTTTAAACTCCTCGATCAGCAATATTTTGATCGTCTCTCCAAAAGAAAGGGGATCATCCGAATCAAAAAGGAGATAATTAAGCAGCTCCTTATTCTCCCTTTTGTATTTCGCTATCTTAAGACAGATTTCGGTAAGTTCCGGCACAGACCGGCTTAATAATTCTTTTTTTATATCGCTTAATTTCTCAGGCTTCATTCAGGCTCAATCCTCCACAATATTAACATCGGTTATATCTACTCTGAACTCCGGGTTCGCAAAAATATTTTTAGTGAGCTTGAATTCTTTTTCATTATATGGATCAACATCGATCCTTTTGTCTCGGGAGATAAAGGATCCTGTGATTTTTACATGGTCACCGACCTTAAGTCCCAGTAGCCTTTCACGAAGCGGCGACTGCGCGTCACTCAACCATTCCCGGAAAACCACTGATTTATATCTTGCCGTCTCCTCAAGATTGAAATCATCAATGCTCAATCCAAAGGCAAGTCTCACCTCGGTTCCGTTCGGGTCTGTTTTCGTATTGTCCAACACTCTTGCATTCCAGCCGTCGAATTTTGATTTGAGCGTGTCGACGATGTAGGCCTTGACCCGTTTCACTGCATTATCGATCATGACCGGTCTATTACCGTCGCTTAAAGGTACCTGAGTAGCCGAATCTCTTACTTCTTTAACTATACGGAGAAAGGATTGTTGATCTGCGGGCCGGACGTCTACTAAAGTTCTTTCCTGGCAGGAATATAATGAGATTAAGGCAAGAAAAACGCTTGCTTTGAAGGATAGAGTAGTGTTCATTGACGAAGTTTGTTTACAATTTACGGATATGATTTTTGCTTTTGCGGACTATGATGTCTCTGCTATCGTAATCGCAATCATCAGCGATGAAATTTACATAAAGTTCGGCAATGTTCAGGAGAGGTTTAAAAATGGCTTCCATTTAAATTGGATTGGAGATCTCTGTTCCCAATTTCATAGCAGCTCTGGAAGTTGGATCCTAAACGAAGCGAAGCAAAATGTAAATTCAATTACTTACTTTTGTCCGTTATGCTAAACCCACAATATGAAATTTAAAAATATTGGATTAGTCGCCCTTATCGTTGTTTCTATAGCCGCACTTCTGGCCTTTCTGAATCACTACAATATTATTCCCGTTAACCACACCGCCCTGATGTTTTCCAGATGGCTGGCAATTGCGGGTTTGTTTCTTTATGGACTGAAGAAGAAATCGCTAACCACCTGGATACTTATTTCGATGGTAGTGGGCGCAGAAATCGGTCACGACTGGCCCGAAGCAGGTATTAAACTCCAGGTATTGAGCAAGGTGTTTCTTAAGATGATTAAGACCATCATTGCTCCGCTTCTTTTTGCAACCCTGGTTTACGGTATTGCCGGCCACTCAGACCTTAAGCAGGTTGGCCGTATGGGATGGAAGTCCATACTCTATTTTGAAGTTGTCACTACGATCGCTTTATTCATTGGCCTTGCTGCTATTAATATTTCTCAGGCAGGTATGGGTATAACGCTTCCTCCGGGAGCTCACGAGGAATTACCTGTAGTACCACCGCAATCCTTTAACGATATCATTCTGCATATTTTCCCGGAAAATATTGCAAAATCTATCGCAGACGGAGCCATTCTTCAAATTGTTGTCTTCAGTATCCTTTTCGGGATTGCTTTAGCAATGGTAAAAGAAGATAAGCGTCAGCCGATGCTGAAGGCTACAGAAAGCCTTTCGGAGGTGATGTTTAAGTTCACCAATATCATTATGTATTTCGCGCCAATTGGTGTGGGAGCTGCGATTGCATACACAGTTGGACATATGGGTCTCGGCATTCTGGTCAATTTATTCCAGCTTCTAGTCACATTATATGTTGCGCTCTTAGTCTTTTTACTGGGAGTTTTGCTTCCGATAGCATTCATGGTCGGCGTTCCAATTAAGAAATTCCTGCAGGCGATTGCGGAGCCCGTTTCTATTGCATTTGCTACAACAAGCTCGGAAGCTGCTTTACCAAGAGCGATGGAGGCTATGGAAAGAATTGGTGTTCCCCGGAAAATAGTGGCATTTGTAATGCCTACGGGTTACAGTTTTAATCTTGACGGGACAACGCTATATCTCTCACTGGCATCGATCTTCGTTGCTCAGGCGGCCGGTATCCACTTTACCTTCGGTCAGCAACTGCTTATAGTATTTACATTAATGCTGACAAGTAAAGGAGTGGCGGGAGTGCCCCGGGCCTCGCTTGTTATTTTATTAGGAACAGCCTCGTCATTTGGGATGCCTGTATGGCCGATCTTTATCATTTTGGGGATAGACGAACTAATGGATATGGCCCGTACATCAGTGAATGTGATAGGTAATTGTCTGGCGACAGTTGTTATAGCGAAGTGGGAGGGTGAGTTCCATCCGCCTGTTGAGCTTAGTGCGCCAAATGAAGCCCGGATACATAAACTTGAAGACGAGGTTTAGGTGAGTTGAGAATTGAGAGGTGAAAGTGGAAAACTGAAAACTGAAAATTGAAGCTGGGAGCTGA
>NZ_JBBJNI010000029.1:29980-31190 GCF_037719425.1 Daejeonella sp.
TTACTGATTACTGATTACTGATTACTGATTACTGATTACTGATTACTGATTACTGATTACTGGATCATAAACTAGTAAAGATAAATTAAAGCATGACCGAAAGAGGGAAAAAGATATTTCTTGCTATTTGTATAATTACTCCTTTCCTGCTGTATTGCGTTTATTATTATTCGATTATGGTGAAAAATGCGCCATACAGGTTTTCAGATTTTGAATCCATCACATTTAATTACGGACTAGGAGACAGCCTGGTCAATAAATTTAATTCCAGAACAGGCGACTATCAGTATGTTAACAGCCGTGATTCTACGATAAAAACAAAGGTTAAGTTACGTAAGGACGATCTGCTTTATCTGCATAGAAAAGCTGCTGAACTAGGATTCTGGAATTTCCCTGAAGAGATCTCCGGGAAAGGTAATCCCAGCCATAGTACGAATTCACCGCATTACTATATCGAATTCAGATATAAGGGAAAAGCAAAGCATGTTCTTTTTGATGCTCAGAATGACGAAAGCCCCAAACTTAATGATGCCGCTAAGTCTCTGATCACCGAAATTAGCAATATGATTAATGATACAAGGGATAGGGATTTAAAATAGGACGGAGGTCGGAAGTCAGATTTCGGACAACAACCAATATATATTACTATTACAGAAGTCTTGGATCTTGGCTCTTGGTTCTTGGTTCTTGATTCTTCTTTTGTTTTTATTTTACAAACTAATTCCTATATTTGCACCTCATTTAAAAAATCAATTAATAATGTACGCAATAGTAAATATAGCCGGACAGCAATTTAAAGTTGCTAAAGACCAATATCTTTTTGTACACCGTTTACAAGGAGATGAAGGCGCTAGTATTGAATTTGACAACGTGTTATTGGCAGAAAATGGTGGTAAATTCTCGATCGGTGCTGATGCATTGAAGGGAGCCAAAGTTTCTGCTAAGATCTTGTCTCATTTAAAAGGTGAAAAAGTGATCGTTTTCAAGAAGAAACGCCGTAAGGGTTACAAAAAGAAAAACGGACACCGTCAGCAATTCACGAAAATAGAGATCACAGGGATCACTTTATAAGTTATACGTTATAAGTTATAAGTAATAAGTTTTTAATCTAGTTTAAAATCCTGAATTGGCGACAATTCATAAACATAAAGTATAATGGCACATAAAAAAGGAGCCGGTAGTTCCAGAAACGGTCGCGAGTCACATAGCA
>NZ_JBBJNI010000030.1:0-4722 GCF_037719425.1 Daejeonella sp.
GGTTCATGTCTGACGTTGTAACTATCCAGGATTCCATTATCCGGTCACTGCAAGTAATTTTAAGAGAACCGATTGCAATAACTCTGAACTTTGCTGTGCTTTTCATGATATCTTCCAAACTGACGCTTTTCGCACTTATTTTAGTACCTGTATCCGGTTTACTTATAACGACTATCGTAAAGAGGCTCAAAACACACGCAAAAGCTGCTCAGGAATCCCTCGGAATACTGGTTTCAACTATTGATGAAGGCCTCGGTGGTGTTAAGGTCATTAAATCCTTCAATGCCGAGGGGTATATGCAGGAGAAGTTTAATGGCATTAATACGTGGACAAGCAAAATACATAGAAGGCTGGCCCGCCGTACACTACTCGCCTCTCCGGTTTCTGAAATGTTGGGTGTAATAACAGTTGCATGCCTGCTGTTTTATGGCGGTACCCTAATCCTTGAAGAAGGAGCTGATCTTAGCGGCTCGGAATTTATTGTATACATTATACTTTTTTCTCAAATCATTCCTCCTGCTAAAGCTATTTCAGAAGCTTTTGGAAACATTACGCAGGGGATATCAGCAGGCGAGCGTGTGTTTCAACTGCTTGACGCTCCTGAAAATATTGTTGACAAAGCTGATGCATTTGCAAAAGCCTCTTTTGAGGATGAAATAGAGGTGAAGAATGTTTCGTTTTACTATGACAAGAAGCCTATCCTTAAAAATATTAACATCAGAATAAAGAAGGGAGAAACCGTTGCACTTGTTGGGCCTTCCGGAGGAGGTAAGTCGACCTTGATGGATCTTTTCCCCCGATTTATGGATCCTAAATCCGGGAAAATATCGATAGATGGGATAGACATTAAAAATATTAAAATGGGCGATGTCAGGGCGCTGATGGGAATCGTAAATCAGGATGCCATTTTATTCAATGACACGATCTTTAATAATATAGCTTTTGGAAGGCCGGTGACCGAAGATGAGGTGATAGCTGCAGCTAAGATCGCAAATGCTCATGAATTTATCATAAATACCGATGAAGCTTACCATACGAATATTGGTGATCGGGGTATGAAACTATCTGGGGGACAAAAACAACGGATATGCATTGCGAGGGCGGTTATTGCCAACCCATCTATTCTCCTTCTCGATGAAGCAACATCCGCACTCGATACAAAATCCGAAAAACTAGTTCAGGAGGCCTTAAGCAAGCTGATGAAAAATAGGACAACCATTGTTATTGCTCACCGGCTTAGTACCATAAAAAATGCGGATAATATAGTTGTGCTTGATCAGGGAGAGATAGTTGAGTTTGGTTCCCATAAAGAATTGTTTAAGCGTGATGGAGTATACAGTAAGCTTATTTCTATGCAAAGCATCATAAAAACTGATGACCAATAGCAAAAAAATAAACATTATTCTACCCTTCGTGGCAACCAAGCCGATAGGCGGCGTTAAAATAATGTACCAGTATGCGAATGAATTAGCCTGCAAAGGATATAAGATTACCATCTACCATGCGATAAAAAAGTTTGAAAAAAAAAGCTTTGTACCTTCCTATATTAAAAAGGTTATATATAAGCTCCGTGGAGTTGAAAAGCCTGTATGGTTTAACCTACATCCTTCTATTGTAAGTAAAATCGTTACCGAAATAAACGACGGAAATATTGACGATGCTGACATTGTGTTTTCAACCTGGTGGAGTGTCGCTTATCTGGTAAATGGACTCTCAGCATCTAAAGGCAGGAAATTTAATTTAATTCAGGGCTATGAAATATGGAAGGGTAATAAGGACCTGGTGCATAGTTCTTATCGGCTTGAAATTCACCACATCGTAATATCAAAATATCTCATAAGTCTAATAGAGAAAATATCCGGGAGAAAACCTCTGTATTTACCTAATGCAATAGATTTCGAGAAATTCCATATAGTAGTACCCCCCCAAGAAAGAAACAGGGCTTCTATCTGCATGCTATACTCAAGCGATATAATAAAAGGTACCTCCTTCGGGCTAAAAGCTTTGATGGAAGTGAAAGAACTTGTTCCCGAGCTGGTGGTTGAGCTCTTCAGCATTTTTAGAGACCCGGGCAACTTGCCTGCGTGGATCAGCTTCCGGCACAAGCCCAACGACTTGGTCGGCCTTTATAATCGAAATGCTATTTTCTTATCGCCCAGCCTTACTGAAGGATGGGCACTACCACCGGCAGAGGCCATGGCTTCCGGTTGCGCAGTTATTTGTACAGATATCGGGGGGCATCACGATTACGCGATTGATGGACAAACAGCGCTTCTAGTAAAACCGGAAGATCACAACTCTATTAAATCAGCGCTTTTGAAGGTTATAACCAATAACAGTTTACGACTCGGCATTGCTAACAAGGGTAATGCGTACCTTAATGAAAATTTTAATTTGAAACGATCGGCGTCCATGCTGGAGGATTATTTCGAAAAATGATAGAAAAAAACCAACCGTTTGTTTCCATAGCATTATGCACATATAATGGATCTGAATTCCTGGACGAACAACTAGTTTCTATATTAAACCAGGATTATTGCAATTATGAAGTTGTGATAGTAGACGATGCCTCAACTGATGATACCCGCACTATAATTTCATCATATCTGCAGGACTCCAGAATACGATTCTACAAAAACCAGGAAAATCTTGGATACGCAGCAAATTTCAGTAAAGCTATGTCACTATGTAAGGGTGAATTAATAGCTCTTTCCGATCAGGACGACATCTGGCTTCCTGAGAAGATAAAGCTTATGGTTGAACGGATGGAGGGCGTATCCGGATTATACCACAATTCAGCATTTATGACTAAATCGGGTCAGCTCACGGGGTTGAAATTAACAGATAAGGTACGTTTTGTATCCGGGAAATATCCTGAAAGCTTATTGCTATACAATTACGTAGGTGGCCACACATTAATGCTCAAGCGCGACGTATTAAATCATGCGTTGCCTGTTCCGCAAGGCATTTATCATGATTGGTGGCTGGCTTTTGTATGTATGAATCTTCATGGACTTGACTATATCGAAAAGCCATTGGTACACTATAGGATACATGATTCAAATCAGACGGTTTTAGAAGAACAAAGCCGAAAAATGTATAAAACGGATACAAGGCCTGTTAAACGCTATAAAAAATTGAGGAAATTAGCTGTCTCACTTCAGATATTGAGAACCTTGAATCAAGCACCTTTTATCAATGATCAGCTGCGGCTCACTATTGATAGACTGATCAATCTACAAAAAGGCAGGATCGGAAAGTTCTTTTCATTCGAATTGTTTTATTTTCTAATCAAGCACCTTTCCATTTACAAGAGCGGTCACAGGGGATATTTGGGGAAACTTAATGCTATGAGAAAAGATAGTTTTGGTATATATAAATGTCAGGCGTCAAAAGCATTTCTCAATAATTTTACATTCGATGACAATTCATAGGAAGTACAGTCAATTAACTATATGTTGAAATCTCCTGTTTCTGTAGCTCTGTGTACTTATAACGGCGAAACATTTATTACAAAGCAATTAGACAGTATCTTAAACCAAACACATTCGCCGTTTGAGATAATCATTGTAGATGACCACTCCACTGATCGTACCAGGGACATATTGACGGATTACCACGAAAGATATCCTAACATTAAATTATTTTTTAATGATTCAAACCTGGGGTATAATCGAAATTTCGAAAAAGCCATCTCTCTTACAACGGGTGAATTCATCTGTATTGCAGACCAGGATGATATCTGGTATCCGGAAAAAATTAAGGCTCTGCTGGAAAATATTGGTGAAAATTGGCTGATCTTTTCTAATTCAGAAATGATTGATATAAATGATGAGTTAACCGGGGAACAGTTGCTGCCACATTTTCACTTTCAGCACGACTATAAAACCATCTTGTTTGAAAATTTTGTAACAGGCCACGCTTGTCTATTTCGCAGGGAACTGAAAGAGAAAATTTTCCCGATACCTGAGAGAGGATTTTATGATTGGTGGATAAGTTTTATTGCACTTTATCATCATAAATTAGGCTATCTGGATCAAGTTCTGACAAAATACCGAGTACATGCGGATTCCGTTATCCAAAAGACATCGCTCTCGAACAATAAAGAAGTCGCAAAAAAAAACTTAACCAAACAGTTAGAATTATTCTCGGGCTACACGAACCTGGAAAATGCTGACCGAGATTTCATAACAAGGTTACGTACCAACTTAGTCGAAAAAAAGAATCCCTTATTGAAATCCTTATACTTCAACTTGCTAAGAGACAAGAAGCTTTTTTTCCCATCCAAAAAGCCAAAAAACATTTTCTCCAGCCTTGTTTTCTTATATAAATATCTCAAAATGCACCAGCGATAAAGTAGTAGTGACGGTAGCTAATAATTGGAAGGAAAAAGATCTGCACTAGATAATTCAGTTTAATAGAAGGCCGACTCAAATAAATGCTTAGAAGTTTAGCGAATATTTTTATAACAAAACACATTGATCGCCATATCAAAAGCCTCACAAATCAGCTCGGAATCAATAAATGGTCTTTGGCGGGTATACGATTCTTTAATATAATAATGAAAGCCCTGATCTTTAACTAACTGAAGCAGTTGGTGAAGTGTCTGAGTTTTGCTAAGATCGTTATGATATTCAAAGAAAATATTATTTACTTCGCCAAGTTTATCAGAACAATCTCTTAATACAACATCCTCGGCACCTTCTATGTCGATCTTCAGAA
>NZ_JBBJNI010000030.1:4732-28213 GCF_037719425.1 Daejeonella sp.
AATCTTTCAGCCGAACAGTTTTTACCAGACTGGGCTTTTGATCTGCATACGAATTTCCCACTCGCCCTCCCATCCCATTATCGGTAAAAAATGTTAAAGTATCTTCCTTATCCCAAACAGCGTTATTATAGAGAATCACATTATCCAGTTTAAAAGCCTTGACGTTTTCTTCAAGGATAGAAAAAATTGCTGGATCAGGCTCGAAGGCGAGGATTTGATGGTCAGGATAGTTTTGCGAAAAATACAGAACGCTCAGGCCCATATTTGCTCCGCAATCTATTATTGTGTTGCGATTCTTGTCAGGAATGAACTGGTATATGTTATTTTGAAATATCTCCAGATAAGTATCGTGAAAGCTTCTTCCGTCATTAAATTTAAAAGGCTTTCCAAAAATGTTTGTAGAATCCCGCGTAAACAGCGGCTGATTATTGATCCTGGAAAGCTCCCTTTTGGTCGAGGATAAACTCAAATTCCCAAAGTAGCTCTTAAACTTTCTTCCTATACCGAACATTGCAATAATCTTATTGCTGTACTAATAGGGTTTTCACCTCCACCTCTAGCAACGGAACATATTTCATGATGACATTCCAAATGACAATGTCGTTAACGTTATCATAAGCATGTATAACCTTATTCCTTAAATCGACAATTAGTCTTGAATGAGATATATTAATATTAGAATCCAACTTTAAAAGCCGGTTGATCGCTTCTCCGATAATTTCGAGTTCTCTTTCAACGGCCCGGCGCTTGGTTTTATTGGATCGGTATTCATCAAATATCCTGCGGCCTTCTAAGTGTTCATCAATTGAATGTATGGCCTGTAAAATATCTGTAAGTAATTTCTTCTGCTCGACCGATGTCATAAAATTATCAACATCTGCTTCCTGATCTTTTCTATAAGATAGGGATTAGTAAGAGTTTCTTCAGCAACCAGATCAACTTCCTTTTTTAGCAGTGTCTGTAACGCGTAGAGGAGTTCAAAATAATTATTGCCATAAGTTTCATACCCCATGTCTTCAGGAAAGCGGATGACAAAATCGACGTCGCTGTCTGCATGCATATTTCCTAGCGCGGCACTTCCAAAGGCATAAGCTTTTTGAACGCCATATTGAAGCATCAGTTTCTTTATCTGGGGCAAATGTGCGTGTATGATGTTTTCCATTGCTACCGTTCTAAAAAATACGCGCCGCCACGCAGAGAATGAAATTACAATTTCCTCTTAACCTCCACCTGTTCGTACGATTCCACAATATCCCCAACCTCAATATTATTGAAATTATAAATATTCAAACCACACTCGTAGCCTGTAGCAACCTCTTTAACATCGTCTTTGAAACGTTTCAATGAAGCCAATTCGCCGGTATAGACAACTACACCATCTCGAACGATCCGGATCTTACTGTTACGGGTTATCTTACCATCAAGCACCATACAACCAGCGATTGTACCGACTTTAGTGATTTTAAACACCTCACGAATCTCGACATTCGAAGTAATTTTCTCTTCAAATTCCGGATCAAGCATGCCTTCCATGGCTGCTTTAACCTCATTTATCGCATCGTAGATAATAGAGTATAAACGAATATCGATCTGTTCAGCTTCAGCCAGCTTACGCGCACTTTGTGAAGGACGTACCTGGAAACCTATGATGATCGCATCGGAAGCCGAAGCTAACAATACATCAGACTCCGAGATCTGACCAACTGATTTATGAATAATATTAACCTGGATCTGCTCTGTAGAAAGTTTCAGCAATGAATCGGATAGCGCTTCGATCGATCCATCCACGTCACCTTTAACAATAACGTTAAGTTCCTTAAAGTTACCTATTGCTAGACGACGGCCAATCTCATCAAGAGTGATGTGTTTCTGAGTACGTAATCCCTGCTCACGCTGTAATTGCAGTCTCTTGTTCGCAACCTGACGAGCTTCAACTTCGCTTTCCATCACATTAAACTTGTCACCTGATGTTGGCGCTCCCTGCATACCCAATACCTGTACAGGTGTTGACGGACCTGCATGGTCTACTTTCACTCCCCGTTCATTGTGCAAGGCTTTTACTCTTCCAGAATATCCGCCGGCAAGAATTGCATCTCCAACTCTCAAAGTACCCGCTTGTATCAGAACTGTTGTTACGATACCACGGCCCTTATCAAGAGCAGCTTCAATTACTGTACCTAATGCACGTTTCCCAGGATTAGCTGTAAGCTCTAATAAATCAGCTTCAAGCAAAACCTTTTCTAACAAAAGGTCAATCCCAATTCCTGTTTTACCTGAGATCTCCTGGCTTTGGTATTTACCTCCCCAGTCCTCAACTAAAATATTCATAGCAGACAGCTGCTCGCGTATCTTATCAGAATTTGCCCCTGGCTTATCCACCTTACTAAAGGCGAACACAATAGGAACATTAGCTGCCTGGGCGTGATTAATAGCCTCACGTGTTTGAGGCATCACACTATCATCAGCCGCAATTACGATAATTGCAATATCGGTTACTTTGGCACCACGGGCACGCATGGCCGTAAAGGCTTCGTGACCCGGTGTATCCAAAAATGTGATCTTGCGCTCGTCTTCAAGAGTTACTTCGTAAGCACCAATGTGCTGCGTGATTCCTCCTGCCTCACCGGCAATAACGTTAGTTTTACGGACAAAGTCAAGGAGTGATGTTTTACCATGATCGACGTGTCCCATTACGGTAACGATAGGTGCTCTTGGAACTAATGAGCCTTCCTCATCAACCTCTTCAAGCATACCGCTTTCTTCATCTTCCGGCTTAACAAACTCTACCTCGTACCCAAACTCATCAGCAACAATAGTAAGTGTTTCTGCATCTAATCTTTGGTTAATGGATACGAACATTCCAAGGCTCATACATGTGGAGATGATCTGTGTAACTGGAACGTCAAGCATTAACGCTAATTCATTTGCCGTAACAAATTCCGTAACCTTAATGGTTTTGGATTGCATTTCCAGCTCCATTGCTGCTTCCTCAGCAGTTTGGGCTACATCATCACGCTTCTGACGGCGGAGTTTAGCACGCTGAGCAAATTTACCTGATTTACCGGCACCGCTCAAGCGAGCAAGTGTAGCTTTAATCTGGTCTTGTATTTCTTTATCTGTTGGTTCAGCTTTAGGACCAGTGTCCGTACGTGGCTTATTCCTGAAATCAGGACGTGCACCAGCACCGGCTGTACCCTGGCCTGGCCTTGTGTTTCTAAAATCGGGACGGTTACCCTGATATCCTCCGCCTGCTCCAGGAGCTGGTGGACGACTACCTGGCTGTTGCTGTCCTGGCGTTGCAGCCTGACCCGGCTGACCAGGAGCATTGTCCTTACGTTTACGTTTGCGTTTGTGATCAGCACCAGCTGCACTTGATGATGAAGCTACCGGCTGGCCGCGGCGTGCAGGGGTAACTGGCAGTTCAATTCTTCCAATAACGTTTGGACCAGTTAAACGCTCCGCTTTCGCCCTGATAACTGTTGCATCGGAATTGGCTTCCTGCGTATTCGGTCTATTTTCTACTTTATCTTCTGATTTGGCTTCTGAAGGCGCCTGTGTTGTTGCTTCAGCAACAGGCTGTGGTTTTGCCACGTCTGCAGCTGGGTTTACCACTTCAGCAGGCTTTTCAGCAGCTTTAATTGGTTCAGCGGCTGGCTCTGATTTAGGTGCTTCAACCTTAACAGGTTCGGCGGCTTTAGGGGCAGCAGGAGCTTCCGGCTGGACTGCAGCTGCGGGCTTTTCTACTTCTGCAGGTTTTTTATCAGGGCGCGTTTTTGAATTAAGATCATCCAAATTAATCTTTCCAACAATCTTGACACCTGGCAATGCACCATCATCTGCTTTCGGTTGTTCAGCAGCAGGCTTTGCCGGAGCAGGCTTCGGCTTTTCAACTACTGTCGGAGAATAAGAACTTGCATTCTTTATAAGGATCTCTTCCTGTTCAAAATCCTTCGAACGTGCAGGTGGTTCAACTTTTTCGGGAGTAAATGGCAGATCATCGCGACGGATCTTACCGATCACTATTTGTTTGGCTTCTTCCTTAACGATCTTATCACCCTGGTACTCCTTCAAAAGAACGTCATACATCTCATCGGTGAGTTTAGTATTTGGACGAGCTTCAACCTTGTAGCCCTTTTTTCCTAAAAACTCAACCGCTGTAGACAAACCGATATTCAGCTCCTTCGCAGTTTTAAGTAAATTTGTGCTTTTACCTTCTGACATTTATTAATTAACCTCGCTTATTTTTGTACAAAAGTACGTTTTTTGTTCCAGTATCAAGAATCAAGTATCAGGAATCAAGATGATTCCGGGTTACTATTTGACCTCTTTCATTTTATAATATTCAACGTAAAACGTATCAAGTATAACGTCTGTTTCCCGTCAGGCAGGTTTTTACTCAAACTCTGATCTCAGAATTTCCATAACATCCTTAACTGTGTTATCTTCAAGATCAGTACGTTTTACTAGTTCATCAACTGTTAAAGCTAAAACTGACTTTGCAGTATCCAGACCAACGCGTTTGAATTCGTCAATGATCCATCCTTCAATTTCATCTGAGAATTCTTCGATATCCACATCCTCATCATCTTCATGTGCCTCACGGTAAACATCGATCTCGTATCCGGTCAGTTTTCCCGCCAGTTTAATATTGTGTCCGCCGCGGCCAATTGCCAGGGAAACCTGATCAGGCTTTAAGTAAACTGCTGCCCTTTTCTCTTCATCATCAAGTTTAATACTGGTGATCTTCGCGGGACTTAATGCACGCTGTATATACAAAGAAATATTGTTCGTGTAGTTTATAACGTCAATGTTTTCATTCTTCAATTCACGCACAATACCGTGAATCCTTGAACCTTTCATACCTACACATGCTCCAACCGGGTCGATCCTGTCATCGTATGATTCTACAGCAACTTTAGCACGCTCTCCTGGCTCACGAACAATCTTTTTGATGGTGATCAAACCGTCGAAGATCTCAGGAACTTCCATCTCAAACAAACGTTGTAAGAACTCAGGCGCTGTACGCGAAATGATAATTTTAGGATTACCGTTAAGCATCTCAACCTTATCTATTATAGCACGTACTGAATCTCCCTTTTTGAAATAATCGGCAGGAATTTGCTCTGTCTTTGGCAGCAAAAGCTCATTCCCTTCATCATCCAGTACAAGCGTTTCCTTTTTCCAAACCTGGTAAACCTCTCCGGTTACAATTTCGCCTACGCGATCTTTATATTTCTTAAAGATCTCATCTTTCTCAAGCTCAAGGATCTTCGAAACCAGGGTCTGGCGTGCAGCAAGTATCGCTCTGCGGCCGAAGCTTTCAAGCGTGATCTGCTCAATATAATCGTCTCCGACTTCCAGGTCAGGATCTATTGCAGTAGCTTCTGCAAGCTCAATCTCCAGATCGTCATCTTCAGAAAATCCATCTTCCATAACAGTACGCGTACGCCAGATCTCCAAATCCCCGTTATCGGGATTCACAATTACGTCACAATTTTCATCGTTGCCATATCTCTTGCGCAACATGCTGCGGAAAACCTCCTCCAACACACTAATAACCGTAGGTCGGTCAATATTCTTGAAGTCCTTAAACTCCTGGAATGAATCGATTAAATTAATATTGCTCATTTTTTATCGAATTTGTTCCGCTGTGCGGAACGTTATTTAAAACTCACTAAAACCTTTGTTTCTGTTATGTCCGTAAAGGGTATAATATTCTGAACCGTAGTTGCCTTTTTCCCCTTTTCCTTAATGTTTTCCTCTATAGTGATTCCGTCTTTGTCAACAGCAATCAGCTTGCCTTCCCTTGTATTTCCGTCGGCTAGTTTAACACCCAACGAACGGTTTATATTTTTCTGATACTGCCTATGCGATTTTAAGGGTACATCCAGCCCGGGTGATGACACTTCCAAATTATAAGCCTGCTCAATCGTATTCTCCTCTTCAAGATGGAAACCTACATGACGGCTCACAGCTACACAATCCGTAATCGCTACGCCATTATCCCCATCTATAAGAATAGACAACTGGCCGCCGCCGTTCATCTGTACATCTACTAAAAACAGGTCCGGGCGATCAGCAATCTTTTCTTCAACTAATTCGATAACCCTCTTTTCTATACTCATATCAAATCTTTTGATCCCTGTTAAAAAACAAACGGGTAAAAAAAGAGCCCCGATAATGTCGGGGCTCTTCTCAGATCGGATGCAAATATAATAAAACAATTTAAGATTACAAATCAATAGTCACTGCTACCTAATATGAAAAGCTCATGTTTAAGAACTCGCTAAACAATTACAAGAACAGTTTCATTTGCGTTCATTAACCGTTTGCCAATCAAGGAGCGAAGTCACAACGCGGCTCTGATGATTGTGCAGAGCAGGATTGCGGAAATCAAGTGCATCAGTCCTAAAGATTTTGGCTTAGCAAGTCCGGCGATCGTTGCATGATTTTAAGGTAAAGAAATTACAGAATGCTCTGGCTTGAGTCCAGACTACTTTATGTTGAACTTATACTCCAGAAAACCATCCGTTGGCGAAAGATCGCGGGTGGCGATTAAGTCTTCCGGCTCCTGTAGCAGTTCGCGGGTATAACATCTGGAGAAATACGAAGTGCCTTTTTTAAATCCACCAGAAGGGACAAACGACACAAACCTATCTTTTATAGTATATGAACCGCCTAATGCTGCCTGAAAATCTCTCATTTCCTTGTCGGATGGCTCTTCATAGACCGCAAAGAAATCCTGCCATTGTTCAGTTTTTAAAGAATCTGTGAGAAATTCTTTAATCGCGTATGAAGGGATCTGCTGAAGTTCTACACCCGAACTATCTGCCGATAGTGCTATTCTAACGCCTGTATCAGCTGTTATTTCCTTTTCAGAAGGACCGCATCCGTTGAATGTTAGGAAAATAATTGAGGTAATATAAAACAGATGGTTCAACTTCATGGTTACATGATTTTAAACCTAAGCTAATAATTATGAGACTTATCATTGAAATTTTATTAATGGGATTAGCAGTTGCATTAGCGGCTTACCTTCTCCCGGGAGTCAATGTCGACGGCTTTTGGAGCGCGATCATAGCGGGCGTGCTTATTGCTCTTGCAAACGCGACTATCGGTACCATACTCCGTATCCTGACATTCCCAATCAATTTTCTGACACTCGGATTAATGTCTTTTGTAATTACTGTCCTGATGGTACTTCTGGTTGATAATCTGATGGACAGCTTTAATACAACAGGATTTATCTCGGCTTTACTTTTTGCCGTCCTTTTGTCGTTATTGAAAATGGTGTTTTCAGCGGTTAGCCCGGACAAAGCATAGTAATCAGTATTCAGTGATCAGTAATCGGTGTAATGAGTAATCAGTAATCAGTGTGTACGGCGTTTAGTAACTGATTACCGAACACTGATTACTGAATACTATTTCCCAATAATCTCCTCCGTTGCCTTCACAACACTCGGGGCTTTATCCTTCTTTGTGATGTCGTAAATATCCTGGTTGTTTTGTGAGCCATAGAACTTACCAAGGACGGTAACGGCAGCCGCACGTACAAGAGAGAATTCATCCTTTAGAGCGATGGAGCGAATCGTTTCATAAACCGGCTTCTGTTCTTCGGAGGTAAGTTTATCGAAAACAGATAAAGCAGCTACTCTGATGAACCAGTTTTTATCCTTGAAGCCTTCGATGAGAGTAGCCCTTGCCAATGGATCATTTTTCATTTGAAGCATCATCGATACAGCTTCAAAACGATCCATGAATAATGGCGCGTTGTGATATTGGAAGACATATTGATTGAGGGTCTTATTCTCCGTTTTCTCCCCAAGAATATATTTTTCGGCATCTGTGTTCACAAGATCCGGCATAAGTGCTGATGAAAATATAAAGGTCTGATCCTTTTTGTCGAGTACTATCTCTTTACGCGCTACCTTTCCCCCGGCATAAATATCCACCGCCATCGGAATCCGGTAAAGCGGGAATTTAGTGAGATCCTGCTTCTGGTTGATTATAAGAGCTACTTCTTTTTTCTCCGGATTATAATTGCTCTGAATATTCAGGGACGGATGCCCGGAGGCCAGGAACCATTGGTTAAAGAACCAGTTGAGATCCATTCCGCTAATTTCTTCAAAAGCCAAACGCAAATCGTGGATCTCGGTATTCTTATAGGCATGCCGTGTCAGATAAAGATTAAGGGCCTTAAAAAATGCATCATCTCCAACTGTCTTCCGCAACATATGCAAAATCCGCCCTCCCTTTTGATAAGTGACTTCATCAAACATTTGCTCTCTGTCAGAATAATCAAAACGTATAACATCAGGGTTTTTTTTGCGATCACCGCCCAGGTAAGCTGAAAGATCCTCAAAGCCTTTCAGGTCGGCCGTTTCCCTTCCATATTTATGCTCTTCCCATAAATATTCTCCATACGTTGCAAACGATTCATTTAATGGGAGGTTAGACCATGACTCGGCAGTAACCAGATCACCAAACCAATGATGGAAAAGTTCATGAGAAATAATATCCTCATGGTTCTCGTCAAGGTATTGGCCAGCAGACATATTCATTCGATCAAAGAACACAGTCGCAGTTGTATTTTCCATTGCACCGCTGATAAAATCACGTACAACAATCTGCGAGTATTTATCCCAGGGATAATCGACACCAAGCTTTTTCGAGAAGAACTCGATCATCTCGGGGGTTTTCCCAAAAACCAGTTTAGCAGTCGATGCATAGGCAGGCTCAGTATAATAACTTACTTCCTTATCTCTCCATTTATCCTTTGTGATGACAAAATTTCCAACAGCAATCATGGTCAAATAAGTCGAATGCGGCTGTTCCTGGCGCCAGCTATCGGTACGTGTCCCGTTTCCGTTAAGGGTACTATATTCCAGTGAGCCATTAGACAAGCTCACATATTCATTAGGCACAGTAATATTAATTTCCTGCGTCATCTTTTCCTGAGGGCCATTTATTGTTGGGAACCAATTGGAATTACATTCCGTTTCACCCTGTGACCAGATCTGCCGCGGCTTATCTTTGTCTTTGCCATCCTTGTTAATGAAATAGAGCCCTCTGTCACCGGCTGAAGCTATGTCTTCACCGATCTTTAACTTATTGGGCATTGCCACATAATCGATGACGATGGTGTAACCCTGGTCTCTGGTATAGCTCTTATCCAGTTTGATGTTTAATTTCTTGCCATTATACGTGTACCGCAAAGGCTGACGGTCGTCGTTTTTTACTAACGAAATATTATTTATGCGAAAGCCATTTGCGTCAAGTGTAATCTCGTCTGATGCGTAAAAATATGGCTTGGCATGTATTGTCGCTTTCCCATAAACGTATGCGCTGTCCCAACTGAAGCTAAGGTCAAGCTTCGTGTTGATTATATCAGTTAACCGACTATAACTGCCGCGATAGGTATTTACGCCCGCAGCATTTTCGCTCACTGTTATCGGCTCAAGATTCACCATCTTGGGGGTTGAGCATGACATCAGAAAAAATGCCGCCAGTAGATGGCAGCATAAAAGATATATTGTTTTCATAGATTAATTTTCCGCAAGCAGTTCGTCTATAGTTAGTTCAAACTCCTGCACAAATTTTGTATAGTATTCACCTGTACCGGGACCGCTAAAGCCGGTATGTATTTTTCGCACTTTACCCTTTTTATCGATGATCATCAGGGTTGGAAATGCTTCAAAGTTGTTAAGCATTGGCAAGCTTGCCGCGACCTCCGCCTTATCCTTTGTGAACCCTGTTATAAGCATCTCATATGGCACATTGAACCGATCGCGCAAGCGTTCTACATTCTTTTTTGATCGCTCAAAATCTTTTGTTCGTTCATAAGCGAGGCCTATTATCTCAAGACCCTTGTCTTTGTATTTGTTATAAAAAGGAACCAGGTATGCTGTTTCGTCCATGCAGTTCGGGCACCACGATCCAAGAAATTGCACAAGGACTACTTTGTTCTTGTACTTCTCATCTGATATAGAAACCTTTTTTCCGTCTAAAGCTGGAAAGGTGAAATCTACTTTATCGAACCCTTTTTTCAAAGCAGTTAATGAATACGCATCGGGAAGAATAGCCTTGTCATCTTTCCTTGCGTTCCAGTTGTCCATGCCGGAAAGGCCATAATAGAATTTACCATCTGCAATGGTACTATCGTTTAAGAGATTGCCGGTAAATAAATAAGCATTGCTCCCGTCAAAACAAGATAGATATAACTTGTTGTCGGAAACCGTGCCTTCCAGAAAACGATAGTCACCAGTGCTAGTTAAAAATGTCCCTAACAATCTTCCGTTTCCCTTTCTGAATTCACCTATTGCGATAGTCGTATCTGCAGCATCAAGGCTGGTAAATGTAGTTGACCACCTGCCCGCTACGTTCGCTTCCAGGCTTGAGTCTGCCTTAAAGAAACGCCAGTCATCGCCAGCTCTTGCATCAAAAGCCATAACTGCATCGCTATCCGCCAGATGTTTGATCCATTGGCCTGATAGAACATTGCCTTTGTTCTTTGCCTTGATCTCTGAATCGAAGAGGGGCATCTTAATAAAAACAGAATCGGATGTAAAGGAGATTTCATCTATCCTGAACCTTTCTTCGCCGTTTATAATATTGATGTGCTTAGCTCCGGCAGAATCGATAACCTCGAAATTAAAAGGGATCTCGGCAGCGGAATTGGTTTTTAGCGTTGCCCGCCAAATTCCACTCTTCATCTCCTGATCTGACGACTTACACGAAGAAAGAGCGAGAAGTATTATAAATATAGATGCGATGTTTACGGTAAATTTCATCTGTATATAATTTTTTTTTAAAGGTGATGAAGCTATCATGATTTCAAATATTCATGCCCCTGCGGGCTTTGGCAAAATCATGATGGTTTCATCTTCTAAGTTAACTATTTCAATATTTCACGTGCAATAATAATCCGTTGAATCTCCGAAGTCCCCTCATAAATCTGGGTGATCTTTGCATCACGCATTAAACGTTCTACGTGATATTCCTTTACAAATCCATAGCCGCCATGAACCTGAACTGCTTCAACCGTAACTTTCATGGCAACCTGCGATGCAAACAACTTAGCCATAGAGCTAGCCTGAGCATAAGGCAATCCCTGATCTTTGAGCCAGGCTGCTTTTAGACATAACATCCGGGCAGCTTCAATTTCTGTAGCCATATCCGCCAGCTTGAACTGAATCGCCTGATGTCCCGAGATCGTCTTGCCAAAGGCCTTTCTTTCTTGTGAATAATTTAGAGCCAGTTCATAAGCCCCAGCCGCTATTCCCAAAGCTTGTGATGCAATGCCAATCCTTCCGCCTTCAAGGGTCTTCATAGCAAATTTGAATCCAAAGCCTTCCTCCCCAATGCGGTTTTCCTTAGGCACTTTAACGTCCGAGAACATTAAGGAATGGGTATCTGATCCGCGTATTCCAAGCTTGTTTTCCTTCGGTCCAATCGTAAAGCCCTCCATTCCTCTTTCAATTATAAGGGCATTAATACCCTGGTGCCGTTTGGCTGAATTTGTTTGAGCGATTACGAGGTAAGTAGAAGCGGAGCTACCATTGGTGATCCAGTTCTTAGTGCCATTTAATAAATAATGGTCACCCATATCAATAGCACTTGTCCGCTGAGATGTTGCGTCAGAACCTGCTTCAGGTTCAGACAGACAAAAAGCGCCAATCTTCTCGCCGGCAGCCAGAGGTTTCAGATATTTTTCCTTTTGGTCCTCTGAACCAAACTTTTCAAGTCCAAAACACACAAGAGAATTATTAACAGACACAACTACTGATGCAGACGCGTCTATCTTGGAAAGCTCCTCCATGGCGAGCACATAAGAAACAGTATCGAGGCCTGAGCCATTATATTTTGGATCGACCATCATGCCCAGAAATCCCAGTTCGCCAAGCTTTTTAACCTGCTCAGCGGGAAACTTCTGGTGTTCGTCGCGTTCAATCACGCCGGGTTTAAGTTCGGTATTTGCGAAATCTCTTGCCGCATCCCGGATCATTAACTGCTCCTCTGAAAATTCGAAATACATAGATAATCGGTTAAGTCAACAAAAATAATCTTTAGCAGCTATATTCTACCGTAAATACAAATTAAGAATACCATTGATGCTTAAGCTATTTAAGTGATCTGATTTTCTGTTCGATTAGAGTAGTAGAATAACCCGGAAGATATTCCAGGGTTTGAACGCTGCCTCCGTTTTGAATAACAATATCAGACCCTACTATCTGATCGATTGTGTAGTCAGCCCCCTTAACAAGGACGTCCGGATTAACGAGCCTGATTAATTCGATCGGTGTTTCTTCATCAAACAAGATCACCGCATCTACGAAAGACATAGAGGCTAGCATGAACGATCTCGATTTCTCATCAGTAAGAGGCCTGTTGGGCCCTTTGATGTCGCTTGTAGATTTATCAGAATTCAAGCCTATGATCAACTTGTCGCCCAGATCTGCGGCCTTAGCTAAATAGTCAATATGACCCAGGTGTACGAGGTCGAAACAACCATTGGTGAAAACTATTTTCTTGTCCAAAAGCCGCCATACATTCAGGCGTGATTTAAGCTCTTCCTGATTGAATATTTTTTCCTGTATGTTCTTAAGCTTTGCCATTTTGCGAAGGTTTAGATGATTTCAGCATCAGCAAAATTACGCTAATTGCCCCTGCAAAAAGGACTAAAAGTGTTTGCGATGAATGGATGAGAAGTGCATAGGCAAGGCCTTCACTTTTAGGAATATCATACACAACGAGGCCTTCAGATACCATATAGTGGAAGGCACCAATACCGCCCTGGACTGGCACGATCATCCCGAGGCTGCTGAATACCAGAACGGAGAGCGAAGCAAGGCCGCCAAGCCCCGAGGTTGAATCAAGCGCGAAGAAGCAAAAGTAAGTCGACAAGCCATATAAGAACCAAATAAAGATTGAGCTTAAGACAAACCCGCCTTTGTTTTCAAGATCCTTCACCGATAAGATACCGCTTTTTACGTCTAAGAAGAACTTATAAATCCGGTTCCGGATTCCCAATTTTTTCTTCTTCAACAGCAGGTAAAGGAAGCCGATTGCGAGAATAAGAATGAGAGTTGCAAATATCAAAATCGTGAGGTTTCCGGCACTACCATTCAGCTTAATTAGTACGTTTTTGTAAAGAAAATCTGATAATAAGTCAAACTGAAGCATAATGCCCAATGCTAATACAATTGCCAGCATTAGCAGGTCAACGATCCGCTCGACGATAACGGTGCCTATAAGCTTAACGATGGGGATGTTGTCCGTTTTATTTATCACTCCGCATCTGGAGACTTCTCCCATTCGTGGAAATGCAACGTTCGCCATGTAACCAATCATTACGGCATAAAATGCATTTAATAACGATGGCGTTCCATGACCTAATGATGTGATCATAGCTCTCCATCTAATAACCCTTATAATATGCGCAATAAAACAGGCTACCAGAGAAGCGAAAACCCACTTGTAGTCCGCTTTTTTAAGATCTGCTATGAGCTGGTATACATCCTGACCTTTAAAAGCAAGGACCAGTAATGTGATACCGATGACAAACAACAGAAGATATTTAATTGCCGGTATAAATTGCTTCAATAGCTTAGGTATTATTTAAAATTATGTTGTCTATAATACGGATGTTGCCCACGCGCGCTGCGACCAGGGCAATGATCTTGTCAGCATGCTTTGTCGAAGCAGGCTCGAACGTATCCCCGTTATATACTTCAAAGTATTCTACTTCAATTCCCGCGGCGTTCGACAAGTATTCGATAGCATTCTGTTTAAGTTGCGGAATAGTCAGATTATCAAAATTTACTTTCGCTGTCGATAAGGCTTTGAACAAAGAAAGAGCATGCTGACGATCTTCCGCAGACAAATAGACATTCCTCGAGCTCATTGCCAACCCGTCGTTTTCACGAACGATAGGGCACATGATCAATTCCACATTGACCCCAAGCTTCTTCACCATGTATGAGATCACTACAAATTGCTGGAAATCCTTTTGACCGAAAAAGGCATAATCAGGACTCACTATATCAAAGAGTTTCTTCACAATTTGAGTAACTCCCTGATAATGTCCGGGGCGGATTTCCCCTTCGAGGGTGTTATCAAGATTGTCAAGCTCTATGTGCCATTTGTCCGTGCTGTTGTACATTTCGTCCACCTCAGGGAGAAATAGCATATCGCATTTTGCTTCTTGTAGCTTCTGAATGTCTTCCTCGATCGGCCTCGGATAATTCGCCAGGTCGTTTTTATCATTAAACTGAGTTGGATTTACAAAAATACTACACACTACAACATCCGCCTTTTCCCTTGCCGCATCTATCAGCGACAAATGTCCCTGGTGTAAGGCTCCCATCGTGGGTACAAAACCAACCACCCGGCCCTCGGGCTTTAATTGTTCTAAATACTTACGAACCTCTGCCCGAGTTCTGAAAATTTCCAAAATGTCTCTCTCTTAATTGAGCCCAAAAATGGTTAAATACTTAAATACCACCAAAACAACTTGCGTAAATCGTTGATAATTTATAACATATTGCTTACCTTTGCTGTTCGAAAACTTTTCTTAACCCTTAATTTAATCAAATTGGAGATGGCAAAAACGAAGATTCTTTTTATTACGCATGAGATGTCGCCTTTCCTTGAACTTACCAAAATTTCCGAGATCACCCGCCAACTTCCGCAAGCTATGCAGGACAAGGGATTTGAAATCCGGATATTGATGCCCCGTTTTGGTAATATTAATGAGCGCCGTAACAGGCTGCATGAAGTAATTCGTCTGTCGGGAATGAATATTATTATTAATGATAATGATAACCCTTTGATTATAAAGGTTGCTTCTATTCCTTCGGCACGCATGCAAGTTTACTTCCTTGATAACGAAGAGTATTTCCAGAGAAAATATGTTTTTGCTGATGGCGGCAACAAGTTTTACGAGGATAATGATGAGCGTACTATATTTTTCTGTAAAGGCGCTTTAGAAACTGTTAAAAAACTAGGCTGGTCTCCTGATGTGGTTCATTGCCATGGATGGATGAGCGCTCTTGTTCCGGCATATTTGAAAACTATCTATAAAGATGATCCTACTTTTAAGAATTCTAAAGTAGTTTATTCAGTTTATGATGACGATTTTACCAGCAATCTGAATCCGGCTTTTGCAACTAAAGCAATTATGAGCGGAATGAATGCTGAAAATACTGATATTTATACGGCTGCTACGAATACTGCGTTGAATCTTGGAGCTATTTCTTATTCTGATGCGGTGGTTTATGGCAGCGAAACTGTCTGTGATGAAGTTTTAAACTTTGTTAAAAAAGGCAATAAACCGACTCTGGAATTCAATCTGACCTCAGATTTCGAAAATTATTACAACCTTTACGAAGAAATAGCTAACGAAGAGCTTGTCTCTTTAGCTTAAGGGTGTATCGCCAATGAAACCTCAGCTATCGTTATAAAGACGATCGTTAATTTTGGTTCATGAGGCTTTTAAGACAAACGTAATACAGATGAAATTATACAAACTGGACTTATTAACGCTGTTGATAAGTCTTTTTATTTTCAGTGCTTGTCAGAATACTGACTCAATTGGTTTAGATGTTGATCCATCCACAGGAATTAGCGGAAATTTTATAGATACTGCAACAATTAGGTCATCCACGGTCCGGGAAGACTCAATCCTAACTAATACGCTAACCCAGTATCCGCTGGGATATTTCAATGACCCTCTGCTTGGGAAAACGGCAGCTAATATCGCCTTATCCCTGACACTGGCTAACAATAACACAACTTTTGGAACGGCACCTATTTTGGATTCCGCCGTCCTTGTATTGCATTATGGCGATGAATTCTACGGAGATAGCACGTCGAAATTCCAGATAGAAGTACGCCAGCTTGCCGAACAATTAAATAAAACTAAGAGCTACTTTAACAATAACACGGGATTCAATGTAAACTCTGCAGTTATTGGCAGTAAGCTCGTTACCATACGAAGAAAGGATAGCGTTAAAGTTAATCAGATCATTAAAGGCAAGGCCGATGTGATTAAAACCAAAGCGCCGCAAATAAGAATCCCTATAAGCGCTTCTTTTATAAACAACAATTTCATAAATGCTGCACCTGCGAACTTCAGTACGCAAGCTCTATTTATTAAATTCATCAAAGGACTGCATTTAAAGGTTAACGAAGCTCAGAGCTCGGGACCGGGAGGTATAGCTTTTCTAAATCTTAGGGATTCAAGCAGGCTCGATGTTTATTACAAAAACACGAGCGGTACAACTATTGATACCACACTTTTATCATTCCCTATTTTAAATGGCAGCGAACCTGTGGCAGCGCAATTTACACACGACTACACTGGTACCAATGTTCAAACCCAATTAAATAATCCAACTACTCAATATGATTTCACCTATGTACAAGGCCTGGCAGGACTCCGTACGAAGCTCAGATTTCCCCATCTTGAGAAATTGAAGCAATTGGGAAACATTACCATAAATAAAGCCGAGCTTATTGTAACGGTAGTAGGAGGTACTGATAATTATAAACCCGCCCCCCGTTTATTGCTATATACTACTGACATTGCAAGTCAGCGCCAGTTTGTTCCTGATTTTGGCCCCAATCCCGCCGTTGGACTTGCCGATATTAATTTTGGTGGTTTTTACGATGACAAGAATAAGCGTTATAAATTTGTGGTTACAACATTTCTGCAGGATATCCTCTCTGGAAAATCTAAGCAGTATGACACATTTTTGGCTCCCGTTAACGTGTCCTATAGCCAACAATCCGGCCCGGTTGCATCAGGTACAACTGCTTCCAGAGCAGTTCTTGGGAGTGGTAAACCTGGCATGACATACAAAATGAAGCTCAATATTTTCTACAGTAAAATAAATTAGCTTTCAAAAACAAGAATCCTTCTTTTGTTGTTCGTTTTTCAGTAGTTTCGGCGTTTAACCCCAAAAATAATGTGTGGAATTGTTGGATACATCGGCTTTCGTGAGGCTTGGCCTATCGTCATAAAAGGATTACACAGACTTGAGTATCGCGGATACGATAGTGCTGGCGTAGCTTTAATAGATGATACTCTTAATATCTATAAAAAAGCGGGTAAAGTAAGTGACCTGGAAGATTCAGTAAAAGGAAAAGATCTGAATGGTAAGATTGGTATGGGGCATACCCGTTGGGCCACCCACGGTGAGCCATCCGACAGAAACTCGCATCCGCATACTTCCGGGGACGAACGCCTCGCAATTATCCACAACGGAATTATTGAGAATTATGCAACCTTAAAGGAAACTCTTATTTCGCGTGGCCACGTTTTCAACAGTGATACTGACACTGAAGTACTGATCCATTTAATTGAAGATATCCAGAATCAAACCAGCCTCGATCTTAGAGAAGCGGTTAGAATCGCTCTAAATGAAGTGATCGGAGCATACGCTATTGTGATAATGGATAGAAATGATCCTGAAGAGCTTATAGCGGCACGTAAGGGAAGTCCGTTGGTATTAGGTGTTGGTAAGAAAGAATATTTTATAGCATCAGATGCTTCCCCTATCATTGAGTACACCAAAGATGTTATTTATCTGAAAGATAACGAGATCGCGTATATACGTCGGGATGATCTTCTGATAAAAACCATCGACAACAAAGTACGAATTCCCTATGTTCAGGAGCTTGAATTAAAGCTCGAGGCGCTGGAAAAAGGCGGCTTCGATCATTTTATGCTCAAAGAAATATACGAGCAGCCACGATCTATTAAAGATTGTATGCGCGGCCGGATATACCCTTCCCGCGGCGAGGTTCAATTGGGAGGCATTAAAGAGTATGCTGACAAACTTAAAAATGTTGATCGGATTATTATTGTTGCATGTGGCACCTCCTGGCATGCCGGGCTTGTTGGCGAATACCTTATCGAAGAATGTGCCCGTATACCGGTTGAAGTAGAATACGCCTCAGAATTCCGTTACCGCAACCCGATAATTTCAGAAAAAGATATCGTTATCGCAGTTTCCCAATCTGGCGAAACAGCAGACACTATGGCTGCAATTGAGCTGGCAAAAGAAAAGGGAGCCACTATCTTTGGTATCTGCAACGTAGTAGGTGCTTCCATTCCAAGGTTAACCAATGCAGGTGTTTACACTCACGCAGGACCTGAGATTGGCGTGGCTTCAACTAAAGCATTTACAGCCCAGGTAACAGTCCTAACATTAATGGCCCTTTATATGGCTCAGCAAAGGGGAACGATTTCAAAGGGCAAGCTGGTTGATTTATTAACCGAACTAAACAATATACCTTCACTTGTTGAGAGATGCCTTCAATCAAATGATAGCATCAGAGTTATATCTGAGCAATTTAAAGATGCCCGAAATTTTCTCTTCCTTGGTAGAGGAAGTGGTTTTCCCGTAGCCCTTGAGGGTGCTTTAAAGCTTAAAGAAATCTCGTATATTCATGCTGAAGGATATCCTGCTGCGGAAATGAAGCACGGACCAATAGCCTTGATTGACGAAGAAATGCCGGTTGTATTTATCGCCACAAAGAATTCTTCATATGAAAAGGTAATCAGCAACATTCAGGAAGTTAAAGCCAGAAAAGGAAAGGTTATAGCAATTGTTACCGAAGGTGACACAACAGTAAAAAACATGGCTGACTACACCATTGAGATTCCGGATGCTGATGAAATCTTTTTGCCACTGCTAGCTACTATTCCACTGCAATTATTGTCTTACCACATTGCTGTGCTGCGCGGCTGTAATGTTGATCAGCCAAGAAATCTTGCAAAGTCGGTTACCGTAGAATAAGATACAAGGTCTGAAGTCTGACATCAGACTTCGGACCTCAATCCTCGAAATGTGTTTTGGAAGATGAAGCGATAAGCTTATTAATTTCTTGCATTTCCATCTCACTCAGATACCGCCATTTTCCTACCGGCAAATCGAGATCTATATTCATAATTCGCACGCGTTTCAATTTTACCACTTTGTAATCGAGGTAGTCGCACATGCGTCGGATCTGTCGGTTCAGGCCTTGTGTAAGGACTATCTTGAACCGGTTCCTGTCAAGTTGGTCTACTTGACACTTCCTGGTAATTGTGTCAAGCACCGGAACACCATTCCGCATTTTCTTTAAAAACTCGCCCGTTATGGGCTTATTTACAGCTACAATATATTCCTTCTCGTGATTATTCCGCGCGCGCAGGATCTTGTTTACAATATCACCATCACTTGTAAGAAGAATTAGTCCCTCGCTTGGCTTATCCAGCCGTCCTATAGGAAAGATCCGTTTAGGGTATTTTATGTAATCGATAATATTGTTCTTCTCAACCTTTGTGTCGGTAGTACATACTATTCCAACCGGCTTATTAAAAGCGATATAAACAGGCTTTTCGTCTGGAACTGACACCAGCTTACCATCAACTTTGACAAGGTCGCCAGTCACTATTTTTGTTCCCATCTCAGGTACCACTCCATTAATGGTAACCCGGTTCTGGAGAATCAAATTATCAGCCGCCCTTCTGGAACAATACCCGATTTCACTTAAATACTTGTTTATCCTGGTAGATTTTTCTTCCCCCATTTTCTCAGCGAACAATTTCAATTGCTCTTCCAAAGGTATGAGGATTTACTAAAACTATGCAGATTTAAGAAATAGCTGAAACCAATATTATATATCTTTGCATAGATAATATCTATGAAATGACAATCGTTCAACTTGAGTACATCGTAGCACTAGATACTTACCGAAGCTTCGGGCTAGCTGCTGAGAAGTGTTTCGTTACCCAGCCAACCCTAAGTATGCAAATTCAAAAGTTAGAGGAAGCGTTGGGAGTAATTCTTTTTGACCGAAGTAAGCAGCCAGTGATTCCAACCGACATAGGTGTCGAAATTTTAGAACAGGCACGGATAGTTCTGAAAGAAAGCTACAAAGTAAAAGAGCTTATCAGCAACAGGAAGGGTGGTTTTGAAGGCGAGTTAAAAATTGGCATAATCCCAACTATGGCGCCCTACCTGATGCCGAAAGTAATTTCAGCATTTATGGATAAATATCCCGGAGTACAGCTGATAGTTTGGGAATACACCACCGAACAGATTATCCATGAACTGAAGAATGGACTGCTTGATTGCGGTATACTTTCCACTCCAGTGAAAGACAAAAGCTTGAATGAAAATCCCCTTTTCTACGAATCCTTTGTCGCGTATATATCAAAGTCGAGCCCACTTATTTCAAAGAAAAATCTCGATCCAAAAGATATTGATCTTGACGATCTCTGGCTACTGAACGAAGGGCACTGTATGCGAAACCAGATATTAAATATTTGTAACCGGGAACGATCAGAAGTAGTAAAGCCCTTTGAGTATAACACAGACAGCGTAGAAACACTAAAGAGAATGGTCGATATGGATAGGGGAATTACCTTGCTTCCTGAGCTTTCAATGTCTGATTTTTCTGTAAAGCAATTGGATCGCGTCCGCTATTTTAAGTCGCCTGAGCCCACGCGTGAAATCAGCATCGTAACACACCGGAATTTTCTTAAGAAAAAACTAATATCCGTTCTCGAACAAGAAATTCTCTTGGCAATACCCAAACGTATGCAGAGCAAAAAGAAAAAGGAGATCCTGGATATCTACTGATCAGCTTCTTCCTCTAAACTTGGATAGCAGCCAAAGAACCAGGGCAACGATTATTACTACAATAAAAATTCCGGTATAAGCTCCGGCTTGAAAGATATCCCCAACGAGTTCACAGCTGCTTAGCAATGTGATCGCCAAAAGAGCAACAACTGAATACAATTTTTTCATTTCTTTATTTGTTAGTTTTAAATGGTAATGAAGCTATCATGATTTTTTGACATCATGCCCTGCGGGTTTCGGCAAAATCATGATGGTTTCATGGTCGTTAAATTAAAAAATTGATGTACTTCTTAAATACATCACTTTTTTAATAAAGTTTGACAATGCTGATTTTTATTTGGATTTAGCGTATCTATCAGCCACGGCATTCCAATCAACAACGTTCCAGAACGCAGCTATATAATCGGGACGCTTATTCTGATATTTAAGGTAGTAAGCATGCTCCCAAACATCCATTCCAAGTATCGGTGTGCCTTTTACTTCGGCCACATCCATTAATGGATTATCCTGATTCGGCGTTGAGCTAACCTGTACTTTTCCATCACCAGCAACACTTAGCCATGCCCAACCTGATCCGAATCTTGTTGTACCAGCTTCAGCGAATTTTTTCTTGAACTCGTCGAATGATCCAAATGCTTCGTCAATCGCTTTCGCAAGATCCCCGGAAGGGGCTCCAGCAGCATTTGGCGCCATAACTGACCAATACAAGCTATGATTGAAGTGACCACCCCCGTTGTTTCTAACCGGCGCAGAGTATTTTGATACATTTTTTTGGATGTCTTCGATGCTTTGATTCTCGCCATCTGTACCAGCTAAAGCCTTATTCAAATTATCTACATAAGCCTGATGGTGTTTACCATGGTGGATTTCCATCGTGGTTTTATCGATATGTGGTTCTAAGGCGTCAGTCGCATACGACAACGCAGGTAGTTCAAATGCCATGTGATTTAATTTTAAGTTTAACAATATTAATTAAACAAATATAAGTCTGGAATGTTGGAAATTATTCAGTTAGATGTCACGATTTATTGCGTTTAACAATAAAAAAATCTTTCATAAGCTGTGAGGCATTTTCTGCCATGATACCGCTAACCACCTCCGTTCGGGGATGGACTATCCGTTGACTGATCTGCGAAAATCCTCTTTTTACATCATGTGCTGCAAATACAATTTTGCTGATCTGAGTCCAATAGGACGCCCCCGCACACATAACACAGGGTTCAATGGTGACATATAAGGTACAGTCCTTTAAGTATTTCCCCCCTGTGTAATTCGCGGCAGCGGTAAAAGCCTGCATTTCAGCATGGGCCGTAACATCATTAAGCTGTTCAGTAAGATTATGACCGCGGCCTATTATCCGGCCATTGTGAACAATCACTGCACCAATTGGCACTTCATTCAGTTCGAGCGCTTTTTGGGCTTCTTTAAGAGCTTCGCGCATAAAAAATTCATCTGGTGCGATGGCAGGCTCGTCAGTGAATTTGATGTATTTCATGCACCAAAGCTAGCCTTGTTTTTTTTAGGAAGCAAACCAGTGCCGAGACCTGGATGAATTTAGAGCAAATTTTCTTTAGATCAACGCTGACCCATTAGGCACAGCACGCTCAACTGCTGCCAGAACGATATCTCCATTTTCATCAGCAAAACCGGTCACTAAAAACTGGGATTTAAAATTGGCGATTTGCTTTTCGGGAAAATTAACTACCCCTATTATCTGGCGGCCTTTCAATTCTTCTTTAGTATAATGTTTGGTGATCTGAGCGCTGCTCCATTTTAGGCCTAGCTTTCCAAAATCAACTTTTATCTTGTAAGCAGGTTTGTTGGCTTTAGGAAAGTCGAGCACTTCGATCACGGTTCCAATTCGTAAAGCCACTTTTTCAAAATCTGCCCATTGTATTTCTTCCATTGCATAAAGGTAGGGATGAAATAGGAAACTGTTTGGTAAATTGCACCCATGTATTCAGTCAGGTTAAAAAAAGGCAAAGAAAAAGCTGTTAGACAATTACACCCCTGGGTTTTTTCAGGAGCGATAGATCAGATTAAAGGTTCTCCGGAGAACGGTGAAGTAATCATGGTAACCGATAGCAACAATGATTTCCTTGCTTACGGGTTTTTTAATGATAAATCCCGGGTTGCCGTCCGGCTTCTTGAGTGGAATCTTGAAACTCAGATCAATGAAGACTGGTGGCGAAAAAAGGTCGCAAAAGCGATAAAAAACCGCGAACATCTTTATACTGAAGACACGAATACCTATCGCCTCATATTTAGCGAAGCTGATTTTATTCCGGGACTTATTGTTGATCGTTATGCCGATTTTCTTTCCGTACAGATTCTGACGAGTGGTATCGAGCGAATAAAGCATACTATTATCGATGAGCTTCAAAAGCTTTTAGAGCCCAAAGGAATATTTGACAGAAGCGATGCATCAGCAAGGGCTCATGAAGGGATGGAAGCATCGTCCGGGGGAATTCTTTCCGGCCTTCAGCCACCTGAATTTGTCAGTGTGAAAGAGAATGGGATATTTTATCATGTAAATATTGCGGAGGGCCAAAAGTCTGGCTTCTACTGCGATCAAAGGGACAATCGCAAAATGGTTGCTGATCATTCGAAAGGCAAAAAAATACTTGATTGTTTCTCATATTCCGGGGGGTTCAGTTTGAACGCCTTCAGAGCCGGAGCATCAGAGGTGGTAAGCGTTGACAGCTCTGCATTGGCTATAGAAACCCTAAAAAGGAACATTGAGATCAACAGTTTTAATAAGATCCCTCACCGGCTAATTCAATCTGATGTAAACAAGCAATTACGGGCTTTCAGGGAACAAAATGAAAAGTTTGATCTCATAATACTT
>NZ_JBBJNI010000030.1:28223-31015 GCF_037719425.1 Daejeonella sp.
CCTAAATATGCGCCATCCCGTTCGACGTTAACGAAAGCTTCAAGAGCGTATAAAGACCTGAACCGCCTTGCTATGCTACTGTTAAACGATGGCGGGCTGCTGGCGACCTTTTCTTGCTCGGGCGCTGTAGATGTTGCCACTTTTAAGCAGATTCTCGCCTGGGCGGCCCTGGACGCTGGAAAAGAAGTTCAGTTTATCGAGCAATTTGCACAGACGTCGGACCATCCCGTAAGGTCATCGTTCCCGGAAGGAGAATATTTAAAAGGGGTGTTGTGCAGGGTAAGTTAGAACCAGGAACAAAGAACCAAGAGCCAGGACAGAGGCTGTTCATACCAAGTGCATCCTTGATTGTGGGATATCTGCCGGCATCCTATGAATCCATTAATCCTACTCCCGCATATGCGGGACCAATCCTGACAACCAGGGAAAAATATCCTAATCTTTCTCACCCGGCACATTCTTAAGCTTAACCGGCTTCGCGGCACCTCGCTTCATTTTAAGGTTGAGCATTTCGACTAACACCGAGAAGGCCATCGCGAAGTATATATAACCCTTCGGTATATGCTGTTCAAATCCTTCCGCAAGAAGCGAAACGCCTATGAGAAGAAGGAACGATAAAGCCAGCATTTTAACAGTAGGATGTTTATTTACAAAATCACTTATGCCTCCGGCGGAAAGCATCATGACAGCAACGGCGATTATAACTGCAGCTATCATAACCCCGATATGATCGGCCATACCGACAGCAGTTATCACTGAGTCCAGGGAGAATACGATATCAAGCAGCAATATTTGAATAATAACGCCGGTAAATGTTACTACAGCCTTTGTTTGAACGGCGTGTTCATCACCCTCCAATTTCTCATGAATTTCACGTGTGCTTTTATAAATAAGGAACAGTCCCCCGATAATGAGGATTAGGTCCCGCCCTGAAACCGAAAGCTTCTCATGCCACTCCCCTTGTGTCAGGCCTATCCATTCGCCCACATTGAACAGCGGAGTTGTCAGGGTCATGATCCACGTAAGCGAGAGCAATAACAATACCCTGGTAATCATCGCTAGCGCAAGGCCCACTTGTCTGGCTTTTTTCTGCTTGCTCGCCGGAAGTTTAGAAGCCATTATCGAAATAAATATGATGTTATCTATTCCTAGCACAATTTCAAGTACTGTCAGGGTTACAAGAGATATCCAGATCTCAGGATTCGAAAGCCATTCCATAGTTTAGAGTTTCAGCAAAAGTAAATATTTGCACTAACTATAAACAAAAAAACCTCCCGGAAGTTCCAGGAGGCTTTAATATAAATTCTAACCGTCAGAATTTAAAGGAATTTTACACCCGCATAAGTGGATTTAATTATGATTCGTGAGTCAGAACCTTTGCCCAAACTTCCTTTATAATACTTGGTTGGATTCCATCCCTTTGATGTACCTGATCCTGTTAAATCATTTTGCAGGCTGACTTTTGCATTACCGTAGTTGAAGTCATTATAGCTTACTGTTACATCATAATCAATATTAGCAGTCTCATCAATTCCCAAAACAACTCCTGCATAGGATGAGTTTATAACTAAATTCTTCACATTCCTATCAACGTCATCTATTTTCAAACCTCCCCCATAATTTAGGTTAAAGGTTCCACCGTTCGTCAGTTTGTTAATTTTTGCACTACAGTACTTCACTGACGCAGTGACATTCTCTGCATGTGCGAGCTTCAGACCACCCCCATATGCAATCTCTAAATTGCCATTTGAATAATTTTCCATCGTAGCGGACCCATAAGTCACTTTTACCCGATTAGCGGGATTATCAAGTTTGCCAGCCGAAAAAGGACCGTAAGAAGTCCGAATATTCAGCGGTCCGCTAAAGTCAGGCAACTCTGTTCTGCCGTATGAGTTATTAATATCCAATGGGTTTTTCGACGGCATATAGATTACATAGTTCACCTGAACTCCACGGCGCTCTTCTTTTCCATTTTTAATTCTCGACCAGAAATTCATTGAAGTCTTTCCGAAAGAAGTCCTGAAGTTTATTAAGTCACCCTGGCGAGCATCTGTAATTATCACGCTTTCTAAAAGTTCCTGGGCGCTACTTTCTGTTGACTCAAATGCCTTAATTTCTATATCTACTTTAGTCTCATTTTTAGCCCAGGTATGCACAGTAATATTTCCATACTGGTTACTTATCGCCAGTTTATCATTCTTATCAACAGCATACGTCTTGCTAATAATCTTTGTTTTTTCAGCCGTTCCAACGTACCCTCCCTGAGGTTCAGGTAGATCCGGATCGCGCCTATTGCCGATAATTATTTCTATGTCGCCTACTTCGCGCTCAATATTTTCTACTTCGCGGCCCACCTCTTCGGCCACGGTGCCTATTGCAGCTCCTACCTTTTCGAAATCAATCTTCTTTATCTCGAAAGCAACCGTTCTGAAAAGATTAGAAATTTCGTCTGAGATTGTTCGGGTGTCAATTCTGATGGTGGTGCTTTTATTTGTCTTGGTTTCGGATTGGCCGTATGCCACGTTTGCAAAAAGAAAGCAAAAAGCGACCAGCATTACATTCTTAGATCTGTTGTGTTTCATTTTTATGTTCCTTTTTAACATTATTAATCTGTTGAATAATATTGAGCTGCTGATTTAACAATTCGGTCTGGATTTGCAGGTTCCTGATCATTGCTTTAACCGTTTCCTCCTGATTAGGACTCGCCGGTAAATCACTCTTCAATTTTTGATAGCTCGCATCCATTTTCCGGATCTCTGAAGAAAACTCGCTGTAAAGCTGCGGTTCTTCTT
>NZ_JBBJNI010000186.1:0-7059 GCF_037719425.1 Daejeonella sp.
CCATGTGGGCCTGGGCTTCGATGTGAAATGAATCAAACGGCGGTCCCTCAGGGCCATAATTGTAAGCCGCTTTACCTATGACGACCTGTTCTACTATGCCCTCGCACAGCCAGCCGGGAACGTATCCTCTTTCCAATGAAACATGCTGAATCTGCCACGCATGGGTCAGCTCATGAATTAGAAGCTGCCCTGGAACGCTCATTTGAGTGTTGGGAATCGCAGTAGTGGCAGGCGCATCGAACATGGCATTGCTAACGCCAATATTTAACAGGATATGGTTATCTACTGTAGGAACGGTGAATGCCCTGTTATCGAGACCTACCAGGTTTGTGATTCGAATTCTTTCAAAGTCCAGTGAATCGCCAAATACCTCTTTGGCGAAGGCCTCTTCTATCGGCAACAAACGACGGATCTTGACCATTGCGTCCACAATCGCCCCAGCAGCGACCCCAACAATGAATGCCGGCCCAATGGCAAGAGGCCCCCATATGAACAAGGAGCCCGCTATGATACCGATGCCGACCACGCCTCCCATCCCAGGCACATCCACACCCAGATCGCCGAGCTCTGAACCAATCACAAGGCAAACAGCAAGGCTTGCGCCAAAAGTCTCTGCAACCACGAAGAACTCGGCAACATCTTTGACGATGTCTGTAGCTGTACCCAGCACACCGCTCAACTCCGAAGAACGACTGACCACCATTTTGCCGCCACTGATGTCAGGCCATAAAGCCCGGATCAAACTCGTCTTTTTCACATCTGTTACGAATTCATCCCAATTGTTTTGGCGGTGGCCGGGCGTGTCAGACCCGAACACTTTGCCGCTATGCTGCGCTGCTACCGTCACCTGGCCGCTCGCACTTTGGACAACGGCCCCTATCCGAAAGGAGAACGAGAAGAAACCAGTGGCCCTCATAAACCCGCTGAAACGGTAGCTGCCATTACGATTCAGGGTAATCGAAACTTCGCCTCCCAGGGCAGCGCCCGTGATGATAGTCGAATGGAAAGGCACAGTCTCAGGCAGCGATGCGATTTTAGCGACAAGAGCGTTTAGCGAAACTGGCCGTTTCATGAGAAGGAACTTGTAAACGTCGCTGACGTTGAGTGATGCCTCAGGGGAATAACGCTGAAGCAAGGCGATGCTTGCACGGAGAGATGTCATTATTTATGTTTTTTATGAAGTATTCTTTAGAAATGTTTTGATGCTTGCAATGAGAGATGTCATTGGAGTGCAACCAGAATAGGGACTATACCACGTCCGCCAGCCAGCGGTTGCAGGGCCTTACCAATCACTGCCCCGAAGGCCTCCACCGGTTGTGTCACCTTCATCGCATGCCCGGGAGTAAAGGAAGTTGTCAGCAGGTCTCCCATAGCGATTGGTGCTTCGGACGCATCCACCTTGCAAAACACTTTGCCCGTCATTGCAATTGATTTTCTGTTAGCATTATGACTTTGTTTGTCAAGAATAATTCCTGGCTTATAGCTGCCTGCGCCTGATATCACGCCAACCACCTTTTTGTCGTATGCTTCGAAGCTTTGTGTTAATGTTCCGTTTTCTGATAAAACCATTACTTCACCCGGTTCAGACTCTTCCGCCACATCAAAATCTTCTGCTAAATCCGCATTTCTTAACCGAATATCTCCGGTAACTTCAATATCTCCTTGAAAAAGGCCTGCAAGTCGATTACCTTGGCCAAAAATCCCAATGCCTCCAGGGTTGTCGTTCGTTCCGACAACTCCACCATGCTCCGCAGAGTGACTAATCCCACGGACACCCTCGCCTTTGGTGCTTTCACCACAAACACCTGCGCCTCCGGTTGTACTTTGAGTTTCCCCGTAGACCCCGTGCCATGCTTTACTTACTCCAATGACCCCTGGGCCCGGGCCCTCGGCCTGACCCTGAACACCTGCACCACCAGTTGTACTTTTACTTAGCCCAAAAACGCCCATCCATGTATCACTTTCACCCCAAACTCCTGTACCTCTGCTTTGTCCAAATACTCCGGGTCCTGCAGAATCTGTTTGATTAAGGCACTTACCTATTACACCTATCCCAGCTTCGCCCTCTCCCCAAACCCCTGCACCTCCAATAGTACTTTTGCTATGGCCAAAAACGCCCACCCATGACTCGCTTTCTCCCCAAACCCCTGTACCTATACTTTTTCCCATCACTCCAGGTCCGGCATCTTTTGTTCCATTGTCGTTAATACCTACAACAGCTCCCTGACTGCCTGCATGAGAAGTACCATGAATAGCTTCAAATAGATCACTTTCCGCTGTCACTGCTGAATTATTCGCTGTTTCTGATTTTGCATCAATTAGTTTTTCCATTTTTTAAAATTTAAATTGTTATACGTTTTGGGTTGCGACTTGTGTGAAAAAAATTCTTTCTTAAAATTGGAGCATTATCAGATAGAATACCATACACCTTTTAGTGTATTTTTCATATACACCTTTTGGTGTAGAAAGATGAAGAATGTTACAGCAGCTTATGATCAGCAGAATATTTAACCAATGACGCAGTATTCTTTAATTGCAACTTAAGCTAATCACTGCCCGTAGGTTAATAATTTTTGGCAAGCGATCACTTTTAAACATCAGAAGTTTTTATCTAAGTAAGAGTAACTTATTGATAAGGCAGAATCAATAGAACCATTTTGGGCTAAACGTATTGAATCATTAAGGGAAGCTATTGAAGCTAAATATTAGGAGGAAACCATATGATTGAAAAATTAATTTTGAATGACAGAAAAAGTTTGAAGAAAGATTTGCTAATGAATTCTCTAATGAATGATAATCAGTTGGTGATTAGAGATCATAAACTCAGTCATTTCCCTTTATGAAAGACGGAGCCTGGAATGCATTACCTGTACCTGATACGGAGAGCTGAGGGAAAGTAAATAGTAAAGATCTAATTCCCCTTTTATTAGATTCCATCTAGTAAATCGTTCTAAAAGAAATGCTCCATATGCCCATCCGGGCTTGTTTTCTAATACATTAAGTCCTGGCGGGTCAGCCTGCCGAATGGAATCCATCCAGGGCCAGTGCATATACTTTCCAAAGGCCTGCTCCCGACATGGGTTAAATAGCTCGATCTCATCGGATAAATTCCAGGGCGTAGGTCCGAAACGGGCAACAATAGTTCCCATTGGCGCCTCCTTTTCATTTGCCTTTGAGTAAAGAGGTATCCATTGTTTAGGTTCCTTTAACCAGGCTGCTGATACAGACGTATAACCAGGCCTTGGTCCAAAGAGTGCAGCTGCTTTTGTAGGTTGATCAGACCACAAATTAGCTGCATCTGCAGTATAGTATTTAATGCCATTATACTGTGGACCACTGTTTTCCAGCAACGGCATCCAGGCCAGATGTATGGCATCTGCATTCAAATTTGAGTCATATCCATGGCCAAACATGATAAGGCCATCTCCTTCGCTACTTGGAAGGCCAGGATGATTATCATTTCCTACCACGCAGGGCGCATTTTGCCAGAAGTTAGATGTGGGGAAATAGAACTCCTCTGTAAAAGGTCCGGGTTGATTTGGGCTTGTTTTGCTTACTATGTAAGCGCCTCCTGGATGCTCGTCATCCCTTTTATTAATGTAAATAAAAACATATACACTTTCCTTATAACTGAAAGCACCGGTAGGAGTCTCATTAGTAAGGGGCATTCCGATTGCACCAGATACTGTGAAGGGATCAAAATATGCTCCACCCATCACGGGATTTAGGCGAAAAGCGCTACCACCTGCAGAACAGACCCCTTTATCATCATAACCATTATAAAAAATGCTGTGACACCTACTACAGAACCGCCAGTCGGATTGCCCCTGAACAGTCGTCTCATCGTGGGGCAAGACAAAATTATAGCTCTGAGGATGAAATTGATGTTTCCCTCCCCCCGGACAAACGCCTTTGTCATCATATCCATCAAAGTATAACCCCTGGCATTTTATACAGAACCTCCAGTTATCCTGCCCCTTTATAGCAGCAGGTTCATACGGAAGTTCAAAATTATAACTATCAGGATTGAATTCATGGCTTCCTCCTCCCGCACATATACCTGTATCATCATGGCCGTTAAAATATAACGCTTGACACTTTATACAGTACCGCCAGTTATTCTGTCCTTGGGCTGGAGTGTTATCATGTGGCAAGATAAAATTGAAGCCTGCAAACTCATGACCGCCTAATTTAGTTGCGTCAGTCCAGGCAACTAAGTCCGCATCCTGCCTGGGACCTTCTATCCTGTCCCCCCTTACTACATCACCAAAAAATATATACAGCTTTCTATCGGAATGAACCGTATTAGCACCCAGGTCAGCACCTGGTACCCCCCATGCGAGGGTATTATTTAGTAAGGGTTTGTTCTCCGGATCCTGTGTTCCTGTAAGTTGACCAAGACGACCCGTACCAACCAGTTGGATTGAGCCGGCAGGGGTGAGGGATGACGTTTCAAGTGGGAACGGGCAAGGTGACCACCAGCCATTCTGAGCCTTCCATAATAAATTAAGTATGCCTGTACTACTGGTAGTGAACAGTTCCAGTTGATTATTGAGTGGGTAGTTAACAACAGCGAGAGGCACCCCTGGAACAGCGAAATTATCAAGTGTCAAGGGGAATGGGGGGTTCCAGTTTCCACTAAGACCTCTCCAAGCTAATGTTACGCGCCCATGATTATCGACCCAGAAAATCTCAAGCTGTTGTTGGTCACCATGCTCATAATAGGCAGTTGTTATAGAAGCTCCGACAGGTACTTGTCCTGGTATAGTTAGAATAAGAGAACTTTTCCAATCAGTATCCTGTTCCTTCCAGCTGCCACGCACCTTACCTGTAACATCCACAAAGAACACAAACAGCTGATTGAGGGGGGATAGAAAACAGCGGATAAGGGTGTCCCCCCGGCCACTAACCATGCTTCTGTCAAGTCGGTTGGTTTTTCCCAAGCCGTATTGAAGTGTTTGCGGACACAATGCAGCGCTCCATAATTGCCTGCAAAAAAAACCTCGAGCTGTTCTTGTAGTAGATAATAGATAGCCTTTACTTCAGCTCCTGGAGGTGCGAAGTTAAGCTCAGTTATTCCTATCGGTTCATTCCAGTTGCCGTTCCCTTCCTTCCAAATAACGTTAAGGACACCATTTGTATTGATTGTAAAGACTTCCATCTGATCGAACGGAGGGTAATAAGCAGCAGCTACACCTGCACCTATTGGTGCGAATCCTTGTGTCGTTAAAGGCATGGGGCCATTCCAGCTTTCATTCTGTACCTTCCAAAGAAGATTCACAGCTCCAGAAATGTCAAAGACGAAAACTTCAAGCTGCTGGGAAGAGGGGTTGTAAACAGCTGCTATAGAAGCATTTGGTGGTGCGAAACCTAAAGAGGTAAGGCTTATTGGTCCTTGCCAGTTACCGTTTTCCTCTTTCCATACGACAATAAGCGCCCCTTGTTTGTCAACAGAGAATACTTCTAACTGGTTGTCAGGTGGGTAGTAAACAGCAGCTACTGAGCGCATATTTATGTTCAACATATAAGCCTCCTTAATTTAAACAAACATCTACTGAGGGTATTAAGTATTATAGAATGTTCATTACATTCTATAAAAGCTATTTGTAATATTCTCATTTCCAACGAAAAAAGATATCTAAAAATTTATTAGATCAGAATCAGCTATAGTTAAAGGAGTTGTTACAAAAGAATAATTGTATCAACTCCTTCCCTAGTGAAAATCATTGTCCTTTATATTAACGGTTGATTGACTTAAGTATAAGTAAAAGCTTACATTAAACAGCCAGTCCAAAAAACGCCCATCCATGTTTTCACTTCCTTCAATAACTCCTGCTCCCTTGGCCTTCCCCATTACACCTGTACCACCCCGTTGTACTTTTGCTAAAACCAAAAACGCCCATCCATGTTTCACTTTCCCCTAAAACTCCCGTAGCTCTACTCTATCTCAAAATTGAAGTTTAATCAGGTGCTAAACCATACACCTTTTAGTGTATTTTTTATCTACACCTTTTGGTGTAGAAAGAGGAAGGGGAAAGGCGGGTAAAACGATGATGGTTTTATAGCAGAATATAATTGGTCGTGTTTTTATGAATAAGGTAGTAACTCAAAATGTTTGAAAGTTTATCTAATTTTAACCTATGATAGCAGAAAACAAAAAAAAAATACAGGAATATCTTGAACATTTGCCTGACAAGTATCTGATTGAAATACTTGAATACCTGCATTTTCTTGAATTTAAAAGCAGAAAGGAGAATGCTGATATAAGCTCCATGCTTCTTTCAGAAGATGCTCTTGCTAAAGATTGGTTAACACCAAAGGAGGATGAAGCATGGCAACATCTTTGAAAGCAACAATTGTTATTATTAATTTTCCCTTTTCTGATTTATCGGCTTCAAAAAAGCGCCCTGCTTTAGTGGTTGCAGATTGGGGAAGTGATGATGTAATATTAGCTCAAATTACAAGTATTGCAAATAAAGACGTATATGCAATAGAATTGAAGAGCGAAGATTTTTTGAGTGGGTCTTTAATGAAAACAAGTTTTATACGACCTAATAAATTATTTACTGCTGATAAAAGAATGTTTTTACAAATAGTTGGCAAACTTACTGACAAGAAAATAAAAGAAGTAATTGATAAGATCTATGAATTTCTTTAACTCAAATAAAGTAATGCTAATAGACATGCCTTTTTTTCAGCTCTTAACGTTTACCCTTTCACGATTGTCATTACGCTACAGCAGCTTATGATCAGCAGCATATTTAACCAGGGAAGCAGTATTCTTTAAGTGCAGCTTAGCAAGCATATTTTTACGATGCGTATCTACGGTTAATATACTAAGAAAGAGCTTGTCTGCTATTTCATGGTTGGTAAGACCATCAGCAATGTAACGGATGATCTCGATTTCTCTTGCCGTAAGCTGTTTTTCAATCTCAGAAGTATGAACATTTCGATCAGTAAGATGAATAAATAAGTTATTGGAAATTTCAGGACTGATATATTTTTCGCCATGCATCACTTTGTCTATGGCTTTCAGCAGTTCTGTTTTGCCGGTATCTT
>NZ_JBBJNI010000187.1:0-2845 GCF_037719425.1 Daejeonella sp.
CAGCCACCAGAACGGGCTGGCACCGCCACGGCCGCCAATAACCTGACTGTCGCCGCCACCGCCTCCACCCCGTTTTTTCAAAAGAAGCATTATAACGATGAATATTATAATAAACGGTACCATTGAGCCCCGTGATTTTTTGCTTGCTTTTGGGGTGTCGTTTTTATATTCGCCTTTTGTATAAGAAATAATAGCATCAGTACCCTGGTTTATACCAGCGAAATAATCCCCTGATTTGAAGTTAGGGGTGATCTCATTTTCGATGATCCGTCGGGCTATCGCATCTGGCAGTGCGCCCTCGACACCGTAACCTGTTTGAATAGTTACCTTTCGATCACCGAGCGACACCAGCAACACAACCCCATTATTATTCTTTTCACCACCTACACCCCAGCTCTCAGCAAGACGCTGAGTGTAATCTGCGACATCGTAACCTTCAAGTGACTTAATAACAACAACGGCAATCTGGGTAGATGTAGAATCATTGAAAGCAACCAGCTTTTGTTCAAGCTGATTGACCTGATCAGAAGAGAGAGTTTGGGTATAGTCATTTACCAGCCGGTTGGGTTTTGCTGGAAAAGTCTGCCCAAACAGAGTCACATTTAATGAAAGAAACAGTATGGTAAAAAGAAAATATTTTAATTTCATTTCAAACATGCGTTGAATTAGGTAAGAACCCATTATTTGCCATCCATATAGGAGATGTCATTTGGTAATTCATTTATATCGCTATCATGATAAGGGAAGAATGTTTGAAGCTGTTGTCCGGCAAGGTTAACTCCGGTTATAATTCCGCCAACCAGATCCTGATTCTTAAAGTGATTGAGCATTGCATCTTTCGTGCTGTTCCAGAAATCGTGCGGCACAAGGCGATTTATTCCTTCATCTCCTATGATTGCAAACTGGTGATCGCTGGTAGCAACATATATAAGCACACCATTTCTTTTAGCAGTCTTATGCATGTCCAATTTTTTGAAATAGTTGGCAGCTCGGTCTAATACAGGCTCGCTGCAGCTCTTTTCAATACAGACACGGATCTCGCCGGACGTAAACCGTTCAGCAGCCTCCACTGCCGCGGCGACGCGTTGTTGCTCTTCTTCGGTAAAAATTCCCATGGCGTAAATATTAATCGTCCCGGGCACCCCGGGACGATCAGTGTATAATGATTATAATAAACGCTTAAAATTCGACTTTTGGAGTTGTACTAGCGCCTGCATCAGCTTTGAAATACCCTTTTTGTTTGAAGCCAAACATACCTGCTGTCAGGTTATTTGGAAACGTCCGGATCTTGGAATTATAAGTTTGAGTGACCTCATTAAACTTTTGGCGTTCCACGGTGATGCGGTTTTCAGTTCCTTCCAGCTGCGATTGCAGTTCAAGGAAATTTTGATTTGCTTTTAATTCAGGATATGCTTCGACTGTAGCCAGTAAACGTCCTAAAGACTGGCCTAACTGTCCCTGAGCTGCCTGAAATTGTGCAATTGACTCGGGCGTGAGGTTAGTTGGATCAACTTGGATCGAACTGGCCTTAGCACGGGCTTCGGTAACATCTGTAAGAGTTTTTTGCTCAAAGTTAGCCGCCCCTTTTACTGACGCAACTAAGTTTGGAATCAGGTCTGCGCGCCGTTGATAGACATTTTCTACCTGACCCCACTGACCAGTTACCTGCTCATCTAATTGTACCATACTGTTATATCCGCATGAGCTTAGCGAAAGCACTGCGAAGAATCCAATGACTGTGAATATTGATTTTTTCATGTTTGTGAGTTTAATTTTTAAATCTACACCATAGGAATCAATTTTCATACCTTTGTTACACTTCCGGGATAGTACCCGGCAAATTATTATGATAAAAGAGATTGAACTGGTCCTTTTACCAGAAAATGCAGCTGACGAAAGCTCTATAAATGCAGCTGCTGTAAAGGCCCTAAATACGCCCTCAGAGCAGATTTCGCATATTCAGGTTATTAAGAGATCGATAGATGCCCGTGGCAGGAAGGTGGTTTATCGTTTAAAAGTTAATGTTTACATAGGCGAGCAGCCAACACCTGAAATTTTTGCTGTTAACTATCAAAATGTCAGCGACAAAAAGCCGGTATTGATTATAGGCGCGGGGCCGGCAGGTCTGTTTGCTGCTGTGAGATGCATTGAACTGGGATTGAAACCAATCATTGTTGAGCGCGGAAAAGATGTCAAACAAAGAAGGCGCGATCTGGCTCTGATAAATAGAGAGGGTATAATCGATCCTGATTCTAATTATTGTCACGGTGAAGGCGGCGCAGGAACCTATTCTGACGGCAAGCTTTACACCCGTTCCAATAAGCGTGGTGATATCCAATATGTTCTCAAAGCGTTAGTGGCGCATGGTGCAAGTGAAGATATACTTATAGATGCCCGTCCCCACATCGGGACGAACAAACTTCCTGGTATAATAAGCTCTATCCGCGATAGCATACTTAATGCTGGCGGAGAAGTACATTTTGACTGCCGCGTCACAGACCTGATTGTTTCAAACAGCAAATTAGCTGGTGTGATATGCGGAGATCGTACATTTAAAGCTGACACAGTCATCCTGGCAACAGGGCACTCAGCCCGTGACATCTATCATCTCCTCCGTAAACACAACATCAAAGTAGAAGCCAAGCCTTTCGCGCTGGGTGTTAGGATTGAACATCCACAGATCATAATTGATCAGGCTCAATATCATTGCGATGTGCGGGGCGAGTACCTTCCGCCCTCGAACTACAGTTTGGTTGATCAGGTAGACGACCGGGGAGTATTTTCCTTTTGTATGTGCCCCGGTGGGATTATTGCTCCCTGCTCCACAGAAGCCGATGAGATTGTA
>NZ_JBBJNI010000187.1:2855-6995 GCF_037719425.1 Daejeonella sp.
ATGGATGGTCGCCATCCAAAAGAAATAATCCTTTCGCAAACTCAGGCACGGTTGTCCAGATAAATCTGGACGACGTTCCTGGTGACCCGGCAGATCCGTTCCGCCTTCTTGCATTCCAGGCTGGCGTTGAAAAGCTGGCTTATACCGCAGGCGGTGGGAAGCTGGTAGCTCCGGCTCAACGAATGGTCGACTTCGTGAACAACAAATTGTCCAATGATCTTCCTTTGAACTCTTACATCCCTGGAACCAAAAGCGCGGATCTGAGCACCGTCCTTCCTGCCTTCATTCATAAGCGACTGCAGAAAGCCTTGCCTGCATTTGGGCGGAAGATGAAAGGTTATTATACCAATGAGGCTATCCTGGTGGGTGTCGAGTCAAGAACGTCATCACCTGTCCGCATTCCGCGTGATAAAGAAACGCTTCAGCACACCGAAATGCCGGGGCTTTTTCCCTGTGGCGAAGGCGCTGGTTATGCAGGCGGTATCGTGTCGGCGGCAATTGATGGCATGAACTGTGCGGAAGCAGTATTAAAATATATCTCCTGAATCTATGATAGCAAGTGACTTAGCAAAGGAACTCCATGAAACGTTGTCCGGGCAGCCATGGTATGGGTCGCCGGTTATAACCATAATGAACAACGTTGGTCTTGAAAAAGTACATGATAAAAGCCGCGGCCCTCATAGTATTGCCGATATTATAATGCATATGATTGCATGGACAGAGGAAACCACCGAAAGGATGAAGGGCAAATTTGCGTCAAATCCAGGCCGGGGTGACTGGCCGGATCCCGATCAAAAATCATGGTCCGAACTTGTTGACTTGTTTATTTCTGCGAATGAACATTTAAAAGCCACCATTGTTAAAATGGATGACGACATGTTAGCGAAGGAAGTGAATGATGACCGCTATCCGGAAATCGCAGAAAAGGGCAGCTATGAAGAATTAGTTAAAGGGATAATTCAGCATCATATCTATCACTCAGCGCAGATAGCTATATTGAATAAGTAGAATGAAGAAGACATTAATATTAGGAGCGACAGATAATCCATCCAGATACGCAAATCTGGCAGCTAACAGGCTGGTGGCATACGGCCATCCGATAGTGAACATCGGAATAAAGAAAGGGGAGGCTGCAGGCGTGGAAATTGAAAGGGCGGGAGAAGTTTATGAAGATATAGATACGGTCACATTATACGTCGGCCCTCAAAACCAACCTGAATATTACGACTATATAATAGACTCAAAGCCAAAGCGTATTATTTTCAATCCCGGTACAGAAAATCCGGAGCTTGAAGAGATCGCAGTAGAAAACGGGATTGAAGCGCTTCATGCTTGCACGCTTGTGATGTTATCTACGGGGCAGTATTAGGTTTGGTTAAGCCATCCTGACATGAGTTTTATCCAGGGACTACCGGATGTTATTGTCTCATTTCTGCAAAATTATATGGTTAAAAATATTTATTTGAAAAGCAAAGCTTGTGATTTGTCGGTTACGACAGTCCGGTGCTTTGGAGCCCGCCTGCCGGCCGGCAGGTAGTTTTGCCAAGACATTCTTCGTTGATTTTGAATTGCCGTACGGCAAAAGCTACTTCCGTCGCCCCGGTTTAGATTACTCCCAAATGTGCTGAACACGAAGGCCTGCTAAAGTCTCTTTAACGATGAAATTTTCATTCAAAGAATAAATTCCATTGACGCCGGGGTTTCGGGTTAGCGATTGAAGCGGATATACTTTTTCTGCGTAAGCAGAAAAAGATAGCAGCGAAAAGCGCGGGCCCGCTCCCGCGGGCAACCCCAAAATGATAGCAGGTGCTGGATGACTTCAGGAAAAATGAAACTTAGCTCACACCTTGATGATCCAACCAACAGACAGCCTCAAAGACTCTCAACTTTGCCTCTCCGCCCAGTCTTGATACTTGATACCTGATACTTGATACCCTTCTGCCCTAACTAATATTCTGATTCACTATCCTTATCTCCTTCGGGAAGTAATTATTCATCCGGTTCCCCAGCATCTTTGCCCAGCCCAGTGGATGTTCATGATAACAGATGAGCGCCCAACCCAGAACATCGGTTTCCAGCTTCAGCTCATCGCGCTTTAAATAAGATATCGCCTGCTCCCGGGTTACATCAACACGCTGAACGTTTTCATTTAATATAAGGCTTAGAGCCAGTTCATGGTTAGGCACCAGGTCCTTGCCCATAACTTTGCCGAGCCTTACTCCCGACTTCTTGAGGTACAGATTTGATTGAAGATATTGCAGGTCCGCTTCATGCTGTTTATGTATTGCGAAGAAATCATCCTTCAAGCCTAAGATCCTTAGATCGTCCTGGGGTTTGAGCCATTTGCGTATTATAGCTTCGCTGTTTTGATTGATGCGGGTTTCCTTTGCCCGCTTGATCTGAGCTTCGGGTGAAGCTTCAGTTTTCCTGAACGCCGCAATGAAGAAGCCTTCTCCTTTTACTTTATGCGGGTAGAACCGGTAGCCATAACATTTATGCTTGTCAGAGAGCGTTTCTTCGATACCCCAGCTTTCATCTAAAGGTATTTGTATGGGCGATAAGCCAAACGAATCGCAAAGCCAGTCTGAAATCTCTTCATTTTCCTGTTTCGAGTAGCTGCAGGTGGAATAGATCAGGGTGCCTGATTCCTTCAGTGCGGGATAAATATCAGCGAGAATTCGTTGCTGGCGCTGGCTGCATAATAATACAGCACTCTCAGACCATTCGTTTATAGCATCAGGATCCTTTCTGAACATCCCGGATCCGGAACATGGCGCATCAGCTACAATAACATCGAAATAGGCGTCAAGGCGCTTAAAATCCCTGGGATCGTTGTTGGTCACAAACGTGTTCGCAGGCCCCCATTTGATCAGGTTATCCGTCAGAACAGGAACACGGGTTTTGATTATCTCATTTGACACGAGTAAACTGTTCTCATTAATTAAAGAACTAATAAGCGTGCTTTTGCCGCCCGGTGCGGCGCACAGATCCAATACCTTATTATTAGCATCCAGATCCGCGGTATGTTTCAATACCTGCTCGAGGAACATTGAAGAAGCCTCCTGTACATAATAACACCCGGCATGAAATAAAGGATCTGCGGTAAATGATGGGCGTTCATTTAAGTAACGGCCTGTTTCGCACCATGGAATATTCTCACTGTTTCCGAATAAATCAGCTGGCTTAAAGTTATTAAGGCGCACCGAGGTTATTTGTTCACCACTTTCGTGGGATTTAATAAAGGCTTCCCCTTCAAAGTTGTAGTTCTCTATTAAGGATCGAATAAATGCTGAAGGGAGTTTATTGCTCATGATGGATTATAAGTGATGGGTATCAGGCTATACGTTTAAAACTGCCGATCAGGTTTGTTACGACTATAACTCCATACTGTCAGCAAAGTTATTTAAAATGTAGCGTTTAATTTAATGGCGACAGTCGGTCATTACTTTGAAATGTCCCTAGTAAAATAGCGTATAGGATAACCCTTTCGATATAATGTGTAGGATACTCTTCTTATATAATGATATCGGGGGAAAGAATATTAGTAGATTGTTTTTTGGGGGTTGCCGCGTTGTTCGCGGCCGGGCTCTCCGTTTCAATCTTTTCCTGCTGCGCAGAAAAAAGCCTGCCTGCCGGACAGGCAGGGATTTTCACTTCGATCCCTAACCCGGTCGCTCCTATAATATTATATAGCAGGTGGGGGGATATTTCACTTTAACAGTTAATTGGATGTTGGATGGGGTTTAAAGCTCCACCTATTCAAGTGCTTACCAATACCTTATGCTATGTAAGTGAATCCTCAAACGTAGGATAAACGTAGGATCAGCGTAGGATGAGCGTAGGATAAAGCCATCTTAACACCTCCTTAATTATAGCGAAGATCTGTCTTTGTTATTCCCCTTCCGCTTTACTCGGCAGTCGTAGTAAAAAGCAAAAAGGGTGTCTTTATATCCTGACCATACTCGTATATAATATAGCAGCTTATGGTTTGCAGCCTTCCATCAACTTTTCCTGCTTGTTCCCAGCGACTTAGCACAAAGCATAGAATTAAAAGCTATTCTCCCTTGCACCGGAGAGTAAGATGAGTTACCTTTGCAACCCGCAACCAGGAGAAGCGGTTGTTTTTTGAAGGTTTTTAGA
>NZ_JBBJNI010000031.1:0-30382 GCF_037719425.1 Daejeonella sp.
AATAAATGTATTTATCTTTATAAAAACTGTCAACCTAATTAAGGACGAGTCAGTTGTTCTCTGCGATCTTTGTGAAATACTTTGTGCCCTCTGTGTTAAAATAGGCGTCTTTCTATTCTTTCCAGATACAACATAGGGCTCGCCCTAAATGTTACTTTGCAGTTAGAAGGGCCTGCTGTTTATCTCTGAACACGGCCGGAGCCGTCACCGCCAACCAATGCCTTTACATCAGATAATGTCGCATGGTTAAGATCTCCGGGTATAGTATGTTTTAAAGCAGATGCAGCAACACCAAATTCAGCAGCATCAGACATCTTCATGCCGGTTACCAGTCCGTAAATGAAACCACTTGCAAATGAATCTCCGCTACCTACGCGGTCAACGATACGCACTTCATATTGTTTAGTTCTGTAGAACTCAGAGCCATCATACACCAACGCAGACCATCCATTATCAGACGCACTATGGCTTTCTCTTAAGCTCGAAGCAACGTATTTAAAACCAAATTTTTCTTTTAACTGCCTGCAAACATCTTTGTAACCCTCAAGGTTCAGTTCTCCTTTAGTTACATCGGTTCCTTTACTTGTAAAACCTAAGCTATCGTGAGCGTCTTCCTCATTTCCAATACATACGTCAACATGTTGACAAAGTCTGGACATAACTTCCCGTGCTTTTTCTTTACTCCAAAGTTTTTTACGGTAGTTAAGGTCGATACTTGTGGTAATTCCTTTAGCTTTCGCAGCTTTTAACGCAACTTCGGTTAACGCAGCAGCAGTATCGCTTAAAGCCGGAGTAATACCGGTCGTATGAAACCAGTCAGCGCCTTCGAAAATTGCATCGAAATCAAATTCTGAAGCATCAGCTTCCGATATTGCCGCGTCAGCACGATCATAAATTACTTGTGATGCACGCATTGAGGCACCAGTTTCCAGGAAATAAATCCCTAATCTTTTGCCACCCCTGGCCACATATTGGGTATCTACTCCATAACGACGAAGGTGATTGATTGCAGACTGGCCAATGGCGTTGTCAGGAACTTTAGAAACAAATGATCCGTTTAATCCATAATTGCAAAGTGCAGCAGCTACGTTTGCTTCACCGCCACCATACGTTACATCAAAACTGTCGCTTTGTACGAATCTTTTGAAATCAGGAGTTGATAAGCGTAACATTATTTCTCCAAGGGTTACGACTTTTTTAGCCATTGTTGTGTGTTAATTTAAGTTGAAAAGAAGGTTTGTTAATAAATCCTTAAGGATGAAACAAAAATACATTAATGAGCCGTATTTGAAAGTTTTTCGGATCTAAATGGGAAAAAACTTGAAATTTTGTTACTTTTTAATTACATGCAGGTGGGTGATAGAGATTTTACATAGGAAAATTCATAAAATCCCTACATTAGGGCCTCAAACTAAAATGTCACATGAGTAAGAAAGCAGAACTTTTAAAATTAATACCTGAGCAGGGAATTTTACCTCTCTATTTTTTCAAAGATGAGGAGACAAGCGTTGAAATCTTAAAAGCATTGTATAGTGCAGGCATACGGACTGTGGAGTATACCAATAGAGGCGAGGCCGCCCTGGCTAATTTTAAGAAAATGCGTTCTGTGATTGACGCTGAAATGCCTGGTATGTATTTAGGTGTGGGCACGATTAAAGACGGTGCTATGGCCCAAACATTTATCGATGCCGGAGCTGATTATATTATTTGTCCCGGATTAGTTGAAAGCGTTGCTCAGGTAGCCGACAAACATGATATTCTTTGGGTACCGGGTTGTATGACTCCAAGTGAGATCATTAAGGCAGAAACCTTAGGCGCCAAGATGGTGAAACTGTTTCCTGGGAATATCCTCGGTCCGGGCTTCATGTCAGCTATTAAGGAATTATTTCCTAATCTTTTATTTATGCCAACTGGCGGGGTGGAACTTGACAGAGGGAATATTGAAGGTTGGTTTAAAGCAGGAGTTTGCGCAGTTGGAATGGGAAGCAAACTGGTAAGCAAGGACGTGATGGAGAACAAGAAATATTCTGAACTTACAGCATCGACAAAGGAAGCATTAGAGATTATCAAATCACTTAGAAAATAATGTTTCAATATATGAGGAGAAAGCCGGAAGACAATATCTTCCGGCTTTTTTTTAACCCACAATAATTTTTTTGATTTACGGTTTAAGCAAAGTTTGATTTTTATGATACTGGTCTCGCAGTTCTGTCTGCGACCCATAAACTGCAAACCGCACTAAGATATTTTCAATTTGAACAACTGAGTTTTACCGCTTTAACGTATCTTAACTATAAAACTTTGCTATATTTTTGCCGGAACAATAAAAGAGGAATGTGTAACAGGATAATTTACGGGTTTTCGGTCACCCTCGCTTTGCTTTTTTTTCTTTCACCTGCTAAAGCTCAGAATACCTCGAATGAGGGTACAGAATTTTATGCGGCTTTCCCATCCCATGTAGCAGCCAATATCAACGGGATCAGGCCCTTAGCTAATTATTCCATCTTCATTACGGGCAAAGAAGCTTCGACAGGTATTGTCACGGTTGGGGCTTTTTCGCAACGGTTTAACCTGGCTCAGCCCAATACAGTAATCGAGATTAGGGTACCACGCGCCGACGCATACATTGACAATTTTGAATCTAATCGGGTGCTTTCAAACCGGGCTATCAGGGTGCTGGTCGATGCAGGAAAACCTAAGGTGGTGGTTTATGGTCACATCTTTGCGGGAGCACGTTCTGCAGCGTCATTGATATTGCCCAAGGATGCTTTAGGACAGCAGTACTTTAGCATGAACTATACCAGCGGGAATACCCTTGATGGTGGCTTAAATCATATAGTGGTCATTGCCAGCGAACCGGACACAAAGATATTTTTCAAACGAAATGGTGTCGATCTGATAGCAGGAGGTGTTGTGCTACCAAAGGTAGGAGATGTATATGAATATCTTTCTGATCAGGACCTTACAGGCGTAAGCGTGTCCGTAGACCCTGCGACATCTGCCTGCAAGAAGTTTGCAATGTTTTCAGGCACTACCAATTCAAGTATTACTACTGCAACCGGCTGTACTGGTACCGTCTCTTCCGATCCACTTTACCAGCAGAATTATCCGATTGAAAGCTGGGGCAAAACCTACGGGTTTGTGCCGTTTAGTTCTAAAAGTCCTTCTGGGGCAAGCGTTCGAACACAGGGGAATTACATCCGGGTTGTAGCAAAAGAAAATAATACTCCCGTTCAGTTCAATGGAGCCGTTGTTACTACTCTGAATGCTGGTCAGTTTTATCAAACTATTGCTCCTACAAATACACCCACCTATATTTCTTCTACAAAGTCGATCGCTGTTGCACAGTATTCACTTACACAGTCTTGTGCCGGAGGTGGCGTGAGTGATCCCGACATGGTGATTCTGAACCCCATTGAATATAATATTAAGAATATCACCGTTTACTCGTCCAATAAAGAAGCGATCAGTGAGAATTATGTAAATGTGCTGATTAAGACATCTGCCACGAGCAGCTTTCGGGTAAATGGAGCTTTGCCTAGAGGAACTTTTACAGCACTTACCGGATCCCCGGATTTATCATATTTGCAGCTCAATTTGAATCAGTATCCAACTCAGATATTCAATCTCTCTGCTGCTGATGGATTTAATGCGATCGCTTATGGCTTTGGTGATGTCGAATCCTATGCATATTCTGCGGGTACTAATCTCGCGTCAAACCAATCCGCATCAGCTGAAACAACTGATACAAGGGAGGTAATTAATGCCGCTTGCAGCGGGCAACCTTTCAATCTAAAGGTGACCCTTACCTCGCCCGTTTTGAGTCTTTCGTGGCAGTTCGAACCAGGTGGGCCTGTTGAGGAGCAAGCGATCTCTACATCTGTTCCTGTGGTAAGGAACGGCACTACGTATTACGATTATTATTTCCCGCGGACGATTTCTTACCAGACGGCAGGTCAGAAAAATATTAAAGTAGTAGCGAAATATCCGTCTATTGGAGGATGTGCATTAGCGGAACAACAGATTGATTTGATTCTTGATGTTTATGACCCGCCGATTTCCAAATTTAAAACCTCGGCAAATTTATGCGCCGTTACAAATATTCAATTTACCGATGAGAGTCTCGCAAATGGTAATCCAATAACCACATGGGCCTGGGATTTTGGTGATGGCAAGACTTCCAAGGAACAGAATCCTCTTCATTCATATGCTGCGCCGGGGACTTATATTGCAAAACTTTTGGTTAAAAATTCCACAAGTTGCGATGCAGCTGAATTCACCCAAACTATTATTATTAATTCGGTCCCTGTGCCCTCATTTGCTTTGTCGAAACCGGGTTGCAATAATACTAATATCACACTTACGGATAATTCGACCATCGAGAGCGGAACTATCGTGAAATGGAGTTGGGATTTTGGTGATGGTACAAAAGAGGAAAGGACTAACAATCAACCCTTTGATCATAAATATGCAAAGGGAGGGAACTTCCAGGTTTCCCTGACTGTGACAAGTAGCAATGGCTGTGAAACTACACTTATTCAAACTGCCAATGTGTCGACTCCATTTTTGGAAGCCGGGCAAGATATAATAATGATAAGGGGCGGGGCTGTTACCTTCAATGTTAACGCTACAGGTACGAATCTTCAGTACAAGTGGAGTCCTTCAACGGGGCTCGATCGGGATAATATAAAGAACCCTGTTGCTTCCCCAACCGAGGATACCCGTTACACGTTGACAATTACCTCTGAAGAGGGTTGCGTGGTCAGTGATGATATTCTGGTCACAATAGTCGACAAGCCAATTATTCCGAACACATTTACTCCCAATGGTGACGGTGTAAATGATGTCTGGAAAATTAAGTACCTTGACACTTACCCGGATGTTCGGGTTGATATATTCAACAGATTTGGCGTAAGGGTCTATGCATCTATCGGTTATTCAAGACCATGGAATGGAACTCTGAATGGCAGCGATTTGCCGGTCGGAACATATTATTACCTGATCGATCCGAAGCTGGGAATTCCTGCGTATTCAGGCTGGGTAACTATTTTGAAATAGTGATAGATTGTAAATCAATTTATTACGTATGTCTGTTATAAGTATGGGAACAATAATTTCCCAAATAGTAAGTTACATAAACAATAAAAACCATCATGAGTATACAACTCACAAATTGAAATAAATATGCTCATGATAGCTTCATTGCCTTTAAAAAACAAGCTAAAATTAAATGAAAAATTGTATCTATGCCAGATAGAGTGTCTCGATCGCTCCGCAGGCGTAACGTCGATATGTGTTGAACGCTCAATAACTGATCAATGAAGAGAATTTTACTTTTAATAATATGCCTTGGTTTTATTCAGTTTGCTTATTCACAGCAGCGCCCTCAATACACCCAGTACATATTTAATAACTTTATTCTTAATCCCGCCATTTCGGGCATCGAGAACTATATTGACGTGAAAGCTGGCTACAGGACTCAATGGCAGGGACTCGATGGAGCGCCTGAGACATCCTATATTTCAATTCATGCGCCTTTGGGTAAGAATTTTCTATTCGGAACCTCTACTTCTGTTCCTCAATCTGGTGGTACTAATCCGAACAGCAGGAGTTATATTCAAACTTATATGGCTTCAGAACCTCACCATGGGATTGGATTTCATGCCGTTTCTGATAAAGCAGGACCTATTTCACGAACAGATGTAAATGCTACATATGCTTATCATATGGGCTTGAGCTCAAATGTTAATTTGTCTCTGGGAGTGGCGGCCGGAATTTCTAAAATCTATCTTGACCGTTCGAAGATCACTTTGGAGAATCCAATAGATCAGGCAATAGGAACGGGCGACTATGATCAGCTAAAACCTGATCTAAGTGCTGGTGTATGGTTGTATGGTCCACGATATTTTGCCGGAGTTGCTGCTCAGCAGCTTTTAGCGAGTCCTATAAGCTTCAGCGATGATGCTACTTATGACCAGGGTAAAAAGGTGCCTCACATGTTTATTTCTGCAGGGTATAAAGTTTACCTCGGAGATGATTTTGCAGTTATGCCATCAGCTATGGTCAAAATTGTATCCCCGGTTCCAGCCTCTATCGATGTTAATATGAAATTAGCATACAGGGATAAATTCTGGATGGGAGGGAGCTATCGCAAAGACGATGCTTTCTCCGCTATGGCAGGGTTCAATGTAGGCTCTTTCATGAATCTGGGCTATTCTTATGATTTCACCACATCTAGCTTAAATACTGTAAGTAACGGCTCACATGAAATCGTCCTTGGCGTATTTCTGAATAACAGATATAAGGTTAGCTGCCCGCAGAAGAGTTGGTGATTTTTGAGTGGAAAGTTGAGAGTTGAAAGTTGAAAGTTGAGTGCTTGACAACTGAATGTTGCTGTTAACATTTAAAAAACTTCGACTTGAACTGCGCTTCTGCTTTATTCTCAAGCTTATTACAGCGTTTAGTAACTTATAACGTACAACTTATAACTTACAACTCCTTCCTCAGTCGCGCTACCGGAATATTCATAGCCTCCCTGTACTTTGCAACAGTTCTTCTGGCAATATTATATCCTTTTTCCTTTAATATTTCCGTCAGCTTTTCGTCTGCAAGAGGGCGGCGCTTGTCTTCCTTACCAATACATTCTTCAAGGATCTTTTTAACCTCTTTATTGGAAACCTCTTCACCGCTATCCATTTGGATCGCTTCAGAAAAGAAGGATTTTAATAAAAAAGTGCCGAATTCCGTCTGAACATATTTGGAATTGGCAACCCTGGAAACAGTTGAAATATCCATCCCGATCCTGTCCGCGATATCTTTAAGGATCATTGGCCTTAAATTCTTATCATCTCCCGTCAGAAAGTATTCATACTGATAGTTCATGATTGAATTCATGGTCTTCAGCAATGTTTGCTGACGCTGTTTTATTGCATCTATAAACCATTTTGCAGAATCCAGTTTCTGTTTTACGAATTGGACTGCCTCCTTAAGTTTTTTATCCTTTTGAGACGTCTTATCATAATGTTCAAACATCTCCTGGTATGACCTGCTTACACGTAGTTCCGGAGCATTCTGAGAGTTTAGGGTAAGAAATAATACCCCATCATTATTGCTGATGTGGAAATCCGGAATAATCTGTAATTGCTTTGTTGTGACGGCATTTGAATCACCCGGTTTCGGATTCAACTTTAGGATCTCATTGACTACATCCTTAAGCTCTTCAGAATCCATATTAAGAGATCGTTCCAGCTTGTCGTAATGCTTCTTTGTAAACTCGTCAAGATACTCTTCAACAACTATCATGGCTTTTTGCACCACGTGTGTGTGATCGCGTTTCCGCAACTGAATAAGAAGACACTCCTGAAGATCTCTGGCACCTACGCCAGCCGGATCAAACGACTGGATAACTTTAAGCATCTCAAGCACTTCATCTTCTTCAGCAAATACATTCTGGGAAAAAGCAAGGTCATCTATGAGCGAGCCAATAGGGCGGCGCAGGTAACCATCATCATCCAGGCTTCCGATAATCTGTTGACCAACACGAAAATCCTTATCCGACAAGGGAACCAGATCAAGCTGGGACTGGAGGCTCTCGAAAAATGAGCTTTGTATCGCTATAGGTATTTCTTTACGTTCCTCATCATCGTCTCCATTCTGGTCGTATTTCGATCCGTAATCATTTAGATTATCTTCCTGAAGGTAGTCGTCCACGTTAAACTCATCCATGCTTTCCTGGCTGTCTTCAGAGTTGAAGTTATCGTCGTCCGGATCACGGTCGGGATACTCCTCTGTTGGCTCGTTCATGTTAGCCAGACTCAGATCTTCAAGTGCCGGATTATCTTCCAGCTCCTCCTTGATCCGGGTATCCAATGAGACAGTAGGTACCTGCAAGAGCTTAATAAACTGTATCTGCTGGGGAGAAAGTTTCTGAAGAAGCTTTTGTTGTAGGTTTTGTCTTAACATTTGATGGTATGAAGCGTAAAATTACATAATAATGGTGGGATGGAATAAAACTTCATGAAAAATATCTCCGTCATTAGGCGTGTTTAAGGTCAGGTGATAATAATTTTGGTTATTAACATTTTAAAAGTAAATTAGATTGAACGTATAATAATTAATTATAAATTATGGCATTTATTAAGGAATTCAAGGAATTTATAACTAAGGGAAATATTGTTGACCTTGCCGTAGCGGTTATTATAGGGGCATCTTTCGGAAAAATTATAACGTCTCTGGTAGAAGATATAATTATGCCTCCAATTGGATACATGATGGGGGGTGTAGACTTTGTGGATAAAAAGATCGTACTCGTGAATGCCGACACCGTTAATAAGGTGGCAGAAGTAGCGATACGTTATGGTATTTTCATTAATACCTTAATTCAGTTTTTGATAGTGGCTCTTTGTATTTTTGCGGTGATTAAAGCAATCAACTCGCTCAAACGTAAGGAAGAAGTTGTTCCGGTAGTCGTTGTCGGACCAAGCAATGAAGAAGCCTTGCTTACTGATATACGCGATATATTGAAGAGCCAGAAGAGTTAATTTTTAAATAAACCAGCTATTTTTAATCTGTTGTTTGATTTGTGAAAAATCAACCTTATATTTGCACTCCTGTTTTTTAGAGCAATAATAGATTAAAAAGTCATGAAAAGAACATTCCAGCCTTCTCAAAGAAAAAGAAGAAATAAGCACGGATTTAGAGAGCGTATGAGCAGTGCGAACGGAAGAAGAGTATTAGCATCAAGAAGAGCTAAAGGTAGAAAGAGATTATCTGTATCAGACGAGCGTCGCCATAAAGCATAATTTGGGTGTTATTCGTAGCCTTTACGAATATTGCAGATCAAAATCTGCTTGTTGATCAGGCTAAGTAACAATCAAATGTATAGTTTTAGTAAAGAAGAACGGTTATGTAGTGTAAAGCTTATCGACAAGCTTTTTCATAGCGGTTCTTCTTTTTTGTTATACCCTTTTCGTATTATTTGGCTTAAGGAAACTCTTCCAGCTGAAAAGCCAGTCCAGGTGCTGATTAGCGTACCAAAGAAAAAATTCAAGCGTGCAGTTGATAGAAACCTGCTTAAACGCCGCATTCGCGAAATCTACCGTCTTCAGAAATCAGAACATCTTTATCCCTTTCTTACAGAACACTCGGTAACTATGATTCTGGGTATTAATTATATCGGGAATGAGATAGGAGAATACTCCTTCATGGAAAAAAAATTGAATGCCGCTATTCTGAAACTGAAGAAGGTATATATAGAAAGCCATGTGGAATAATGTAATTAAACCGGCATTTGCTGCTGTATTTCTGCTAATAATAAAGATCTATCAAACCCTGATCTCGCCTATTCTGGGCAAATCCTGTCGTTTCACCCCAACATGTTCGCATTACGGTGTTGAAGCGATAAAAAAGCACGGGCCTTTCAAAGGAGGTTGGTTAACTTTAAAGCGGATTGGCCGGTGCAATCCATGGGGTGGCCATGGGTTCGATCCGGTTCCCTGATCTTAATACTACAGTCACCATGCACGAACAACTTATTTTGCTTATCGAAACCGCTACCACATCGTGTTCTGTGGCCTTGAGCGAAGGTGGCAAAGTAATAGCTGTGAAAGAAGCGAACGAAAGAAATATTCATGCAAGCCACATTACTCTATTTATAGAGGAAGTAATGAATATCGCAGGAAAACTATATTCAGAATTGAACGCTGTTGCTGTAAGTAAGGGCCCTGGTTCCTATACAGGCTTAAGAATAGGTGTGTCAACTGCAAAAGGTCTATGTTACGCACTTAATATCCCACTATTAAGCGTGAACACCCTGGAGTCAATGGCCGATGGTTTGCTGAAAACGTACGACCTGTCACCATCATCATATCTGATCCCGATGATCGACGCAAGACGAATGGAAGTATACACAGGTATTTATACGACCGATCTTACTGTAGTTGAGGATGTGAATGCCAAGATTGTTGACCAATCTTCATTTGACCAATTTCACGGTGATGAGCTAATCTTATTTGGCGATGGCTCGGGAAAATTCGAAGAGTTATTTTCAACACAACCCAATATTAAGTTTCTGGATTTTGAAAATTCTGCAGCTCATATGGCTTCTATAGCTGATAAAAAATTGATGACCGGAGACATCGAAAATATGGCCTATTTCGAGCCATTTTACTTGAAGGACTTTGTGGCAATCAAAGCCATTAAGTGAGCCCGCTCTATTTGTCTTTTTTTCTAAATATGCCTTTGAAAAACCGAGCTGCCCATGGCTCGTTAAAACCAGGGATAAAGTTGGCGTTTGCCGGATGCTCAAGAATCCGCCCGAATTTTAGACCGAATCCCATATAAAAAGACATACCTGTATATCCCGAAGAATACGGCCCCGTATCCCGTTTGATATCCTTGATGATTTCCAGGCTTTTTAACAGCTGATCGCTGCCTATAAAAAATTCGACATTAGGTGATTTTACCATGAGCTGACTACCTATGGCAAGATATTTACTCGTGTTATAGTCAGCAGAGGCTGTAAATACGAAATTCCGATAATGGTAATTATTTGTCAGCACAATATCTGCCCCATCATAGAATATGCTTTTAGACAGAATAAGGTTAGGCTGATAATTTCCGTAATTTTTATTGATCAGCACTTCGGCCTTGCCATTCAGCACACTGAAGTAGGATCTGTTTGTTATGCTATTGCTTATTCTCTGATCAAGACTGTCTGTAAGCCTGTTATCAGCTGAAGAATTAGAAGCATTGATAATTTCAATGTTTGATGCATCAAAGTTGTATTCGTAGGAGTTTTTATTCCATTTGATAAAACCAATGTCTTTCAGATTGCCCATCACAAACCAACCGTTTCGGAATTTGTAACTCCCGCCGGCGGTCAATGAAAGACCCGGATTTTTAAAATATGGTTTTATAGACTCGGAATCAAAATTGTCAAACTTAAAGCTCGTCCGCAAATTCCCGACCATGGAAACATCGAGTATGTCCTGTTCCTGGTCAATGACTACGTCCGATTGAATTACCTTGAAGGAAGTGTAAGTTATTCCGCTTAACATGCTTCCTTTGGCTCCAATAGATAGTCTCTTATTTAGGTCCTGCCGGTAAGATAAACTAAACTGGTGGTAAGATTGATTATATCCCTTGTTGTTGAAAAGCCCTTTCGCTGATGCAGTATTATTAAACAAATCGTAGTCGTCAAATATGGCAAGGGTTTCATTGGTCGCTTTAATCCTGGCGTCATCCCTTACTTGCCAGGATAAGCCTATTTCCTGAGACTTTTTAACAGTATGCAGCCAGCGAAGCATAACTATATAGGTGTTGGTGTTAAAAGTAATCGTGTTGAATTTATTTTCTCCGATTGCAATGTTATCGCCGTTTACAACACCATCATAGATCAAGGGTTTGAAGGCCTCTTTAGCCGAACCGCTCGCTGCCGCATTAATTGTAACCGTCGGAATGAAAAAATTAAAAGCAATCCTGCGACTGGTGTCTATTTGATAAGCGCTTTGGGAAGGGTTCTCAAAGACATCGTACAGCGTACGACTGTTATAGAGGTTAAATTGCTGTGCCATAACCGGCGCGGCACAAATTAGAAGAGAGAATAACCAAAACGTCCTTTTCAAAATGTATGTTTAATCGTGTTAACAATATTTCGTGATAATTAACGATTATTACCCTGACTATATACGAGCGAATCGGCAGAAAGTGCGGGTTTATTTTCATACCCAAGATAGAAATTTGTGAAGAAATGTTCTTTATTGCTCGTCAGCTGATAGGAGAAACCGTAAAAATCTCTGAATCCATATTCATTACTTTGGAAAACCTGCGAATAATCCTTTTTTAACAGGCTCTTGACGAGGTTTCCTGAATTTTTCAACTGAAGGAAAAATGATATGTTGCTTTGATCTGCGACAAGCTGGTCAAACCGCGTAAATGATTCATTCTTATATAATAATCGATCTCCATTATAATCATTCAAAAATCGCTGGACAGTGCCCGGGGAGTTCGAAATTATTACAAGGTTGTCGGTAATCGCAAAGTAAGGCTTGTTGTATTTCTTCAAAGGATCACCAAAGTAATAATAGAACAGGTTCTCATAATTCATTTTTTTTACGACATCGGAATAGGCTGCGCTAAGGGGATCTAAAAAGAACTGCAATTGCCTGCCATTGGAAATTCTGATTACGGCAAGATTTTCAAATGTTGATAGCTGAATATTGCTGAATTCGTCACCCCAGAGTTTTTTGATATCACGATCAGGATTTATACCGGTTTCGGTAATTATTAGCTGCATCTGTTCTTCCAATGAGGCCAGCTCTTTTCGAATACCAAAAAGGCGCTTTACATCTGTATTAAACTGGCTATAGTCCGATAAACCGTAGCATATAGCGTTTGATACGTTGTGAGGAATGATCCTTTTAATTGTGTTTTTGACAGGCTCCTGTTTAAGGAACAAGTTTAGATACCCATCGTGCCGTTCTGTTATCCGTGTGATACCATTGAACATCAGAGCATCGCTTTTGTAATTCAAATGGAGATATGTATACGCCGCGAAGCTGCTAAATAAACCAAAGTTTCCCGTGGGATTTTGACTGAAAAACGGTTTCATGAATCCAGGCTCGCTGTGATTAATAAACAAGCTGGACAAGGCATCGTCATCCCGTAGCATCGCATCATTTATCTCTTTAATATATTCCTTGTCTATCTTTTTGCCATTTTTATCCAGACTCGAAAGGACCAGGGTTTTTGAAAAGCTGCCTCGCGCTATGCCTCGATCTATACCAATATAAAATGTGTCTTCTATTGTACCGTTTTTGAGTTCTATAACCGAAATACCTGTGCCCGTTGTAATTTTAACTTGATTGTCACCCTGCTTACCAACGACTTCTTGTACATCAGATAGCTCTAAATCTTCCTGCAACGGCATCACCCATAAAAACTGCACACTATCGGTTGATATAGGATGGAATGATAGGAAGACGTTTTGTCCTTGAGTGGCGCTAAGGAGATCGCGATTGTTAAGAAGCATGGATTTTAACCAGGAGAGTTCTTTTTTTTTCTTATTTCCTGTAATCGCGTCGAATATCGTGTAATCTTTAAAGATCTCGTAAAGGCTATTGTCATTTGAGAAATTGAAGATCAACGATGCATCTGACGGAATGGCTGCCAAAGTTTTATCATTGCTTCTGCTGTCGCCGGTTAGGCTTGAGAAATACAAATACGCTATGGAAAATACAGCAAGCACTAAGACGGTTGTAATTCCAAGTATTATTCTCATAAGATAGCCTTTTCACAAAATTATAGTTTTAAGCATTAGCGAAAGAACACTTTACACCTTTGTTTGATGTTATCGAGTTGAAGATACTTATTTCAAATGTCTCTGAACGAATGTCATCAACCGGAGGGAGGTGGTATCCTTTGCTGGTTGCTTTGTCTGATCTAAGTTTTATCTTTAAGAGATGAAACATTTGTTGCTAAATCTACTCTCTTTAATTTCCCTGGATTGTTCGGCCAGGTGACTGCAGGCAGAGTTTTGGAAGCCAGGACAAACAACCCTATCAAGAGCCAATATCTGCATTGAAGGATCATTTCGAACAAGCGTGGCTGCACAACGGGTCCGGGATTTACTCTCTTTTGAATATTGACACTCTCAAGTCCTAAAGGGTTTTTACGGAAGCACTTGCATCCTACATGCAGGAAGGCTATTTTTAGCAATCTAAACCATCAATATGAACAAACGGATAATTGTTATCGCTTCGGTGTTTGGGATCCTGGCTGTTGTATTGGGGGCGTTCGGAGCCCATGGCTTAAAGAAGCTGGTCAGTGCTGAGGCACTAGATACCTGGCATACCGCTGTACAATACCAATTTTATCATACGTTTGCTATGCTTTTCCTGGCTACATTTTCAAGATTCCGAAGCCGGACAATTAATGCAGCTTCCTGGTTCTTTACAATAGGGATCGTCCTTTTCTCCGGATCCTTGTACCTCATATCTGCAAAAGACATATTGAACATAGTAAACCTTAGCCTCCTAGGCCCTCTGACTCCAATTGGGGGTTTGTTTTTCATCCTTGGCTGGATAAGTCTTCTTGTTGCTACCATTAGGAATAAGTAATGCTTGAATTTTACGAAGCGCAGGACAACACGCGGAAAACAATCTTCGTGGAGGTAATTTTGCCTCTGGCAATTACAAAGACGTACACCTATCGTGTGCCTTTCGACATTGACAAGCAGGTAGAGATTGGTAAACGCGTTGTTGTTCAGTTTGGGAAGAGTAAAATATATACAGCCATAATTTATAAGATATCTGAAACACCTCCGGCTCTGTACGAAGCGAAATATATCATTGACGTTCTTGATGAGGAACCTATTGTCAATCATTTTCAGCTTTCGCTTTGGAAATGGATATCCGAGTACTACCTGTGTCATCTGGGCGAAGTAATGCAGGCTGCATTGCCCGCGGCCTTGAAGCTTGCAAGTGAGACTCGAATAACGTTAAATCATTCTGCAGAATTTGATAAAAACAGCCTTTCAGATAAGGAGTTCCTGATACTTGACGCTTTGGAATTGCATTCAGAGTTAATAGTTAGTGATATAAGCAAGCTTTTAGGACAAAAAACTGTTTTTCCATTGCTCCGATCTCTATTTGAAAAAAACATTATTATCATTTCTGAAGAGATAAGTGAAAAATTCAAGCCAAGGAAGAAGGCATTTATAACTTTAAATCCTTTCTATAACCACCCTGCCAATCGTAAAGCCCTTTTTGAAGTATTAGAGCGGGCGCCAAAGCAGTTGGAGCTTCTCTTAGCATATTACAAGCTGGAAAAACACCAGCCGGAGATCTCTAAAGCTGACCTCATCGAAACTAGCGGAAGCAGTGCGGCAGTTCTGAAATCTCTTCTGGAGAAGGAAATTTTTGTCCAGGAGGACAAAGTAGTAAGCCGCTTAAGCAGCGATGAAATTGAAACCTTCCTGAAATTTGCGCTCAGCGATGCGCAGGCAAAAGCCTTAATGCAAGTTCAACAGGAGTTTTCAGATAAGGACGTCGTTCTGCTTTATGGGGAAACATCATCCGGGAAAACCCAGATTTATATCAGACTGATTGAGCAGATGCTGGCTCAAGAAAAACAGACCCTGTATCTCTTACCGGAAATTGCTCTCACAACTCAGGTCATTGAACGCTTGCGTGAATATTTCGGAAACCAGGTTGGTATTTATCACTCCAAATTCAACGATGCGGAGAGGGCTGAAGTCTGGCAGAAAGTCCTTAAAGGTGAGTATAAAATGGTGTTGGGTGCTCGCTCATCGATCTTCCTGCCATTCCAAAATCTGGGCCTGATAATAGTAGATGAAGAACATGAGTCTTCCTACAAACAATATGATCCTGCTCCAAGATATCACGCCCGGGACACAGCGATCTATCTTGCTCATCTCCATAAAGCTAAAATAATGCTGGGGTCTGCAACTCCAAGTCTGGAAAGTTTTTATAATTCCAAGATTAAGAAATATGGCTTTGTAACCCTGAAGGGACGATTCGGTGGGGTACAGTCACCACTTATCGAAGTAGTTAGTATTGCAGAAGAAACCAAGCGTAAAACTATGCAATCTCATTTTACTTCCGTTTTGATGAATGAGATTACAGGGGCTTTAGCGCGGAAGGAACAAGTGATATTATTCCAAAACAGGCGTGGCTACACTCCCGTTCTTTTGTGCACCACATGCGGTTACACGCCCAAGTGCATTAATTGCGATGTGAGCCTGACCTTCCATAAAAGCAGCGCCAAGCTTCACTGTCACTATTGCGGATATAAACAGGAAGTACTAAATGCATGTCCTGCTTGCGGATCAACCAAGATTGAACAGAAAGGCTTCGGAACTGAGAAGATCGAAGACGAACTCCAACTGCTTTTTGAGAACGCCCGGATAGCACGTATGGATCTGGACTCGACACGTTCTCGCAACAGTTTTCAATTATTGCTCAACGATTTTGAAGAGGGGCGCATAGATATTCTCGTAGGCACACAAATGGTCGCCAAGGGACTTGATTTCGGTAACGTAACGACAATTGGGATCATCAGTGCGGATAGTATGCTTAATTACCCGGATTTCAGGGCATTTGAAAGAAGCTTTCAGATGCTTTCTCAGGTCTCAGGCCGCGCTGGGCGGAGGGCCAAACAAGGGAAAGTAATTATACAGGCCTATGATACATCTCATCGGGTGATCAGCCAGGTTGTGCGAAATGACTACGAGGAGATGTTTGATACGGAAATCCTTGAAAGGAGGAATTTTCATTATCCACCACTTTACAGACTTATTCAATTAAATGTAAAGCACAAAGAACTTCCCAAGCTTGTAACCATCGCAGCTTCATTGGCGGGGATACTTCGCTCGCAGTTTGCCGATCGCATTCTTGGACCGGAAGCGCCGTTAATAAGCCGGATCAGAAATTACTATATCCAAACTATTCTTATTAAAGTTGAAAAGGAAGGAGTTTCGGTGCAAAAGATTAAAGACGCTTTACGCGATATCCTTACAGCTTTTGATGCCGATCCGGCGAATAAAGGAGTTTATATTCAAACGGATGTGGACCCGTATTAGGAGTTGAGAGTTGAAGACTATTTTTACCCATAGAAATGGCACATAAGTTAATAGATAATTACCGTGAGAAGGGCGCCCGTAAAAAGCTGGTTGAAAAGCTGAAAGACAAGGGTATTAGTGACGAAAAAGTTCTTAAAGCGATAGGCAAAGTGCCCCGTCATTATTTTTTTGACGAAACTTTCTGGGAGCAGGCTTATAAGGATATTGCTTTCCCTATTGGGGATGGACAAACCATTTCACAACCCTATACCGTTGCTTACCAAACCGAGCTTCTGCATATCAGGAAAGGCGATAAGGTACTGGAGATCGGTACGGGGTCGGGATATCAAACATGTGTTCTTCTGGAACTGGGAGCGAAGGTGTATACGATTGAAAGACAGGAAAATTTGTACAACCGTACTATCCAGGTTTTACCACATATGGGATATAAAGCTGAATTTTTCTTTGGCGATGGATCTAAGGGTATAGAAGAACACACTCCCTATGATAAAATCATCGTAACGGCCGGCGCACCTCTAGTGCCGCAAATACTTCTTAAGCAACTAAAAATAGGCGGCATCCTGGTTATCCCGGTAGGCGATGAGAAATCGCAAAAAATGATTACTGTGTTAAGGGTAAGTGAAAACGATTACGAAAAAATTGTGCTGGACACGTTTAGGTTCGTTCCGCTTGTAGGGGAACAAGCTTGGTAAATAAGTTGTTAGTGGTTAGTTGTTGGGCTGATCGAATAGGCTCGAACATCCTTATCGGCATAAACTTAGGGTTAACCAAAGCGTTTAGATAGGCGTCCAGTCCAACAACTAAAAACCGACAACCAACCACTATCTTTTCATCGCTCTCGCCATCTCAACTTTGGCGTCTCTATCCTTTAACGTTTCGCGCTTATCGTATATCTTTTTACCTTGGGCAAGCCCTATTTCCAACTTGGCAAAGCCACGTTCGCTCGTGAATATTTTCAATGGTATTATCGTAAAGCCTTTTTCTTCGATCTTTGTACGAAGCTTTGAAATTTCTTTCTTATTTAACAGCAGGGCACGATCGCGTTTCGCTTCGTGATTATAAAATGAGCCATGCGAATACTCCGCTATCTGCATATTCCTCACATATAGGTTTCCGTCCAGAAAAGCGCAAAAGGCATCATTAATATCTGCCTTTCCCTCACGGATTGACTTAATTTCAGTGCCAAGAAGTTTCATTCCCGCTGTGTATGTCTCGAGAATATGGTACTCAAAATATGCCCTTTTGTTCTTAATATTTATTCCGCTTCCCATGGCTGTCTAAAACGCAAATATCAGAAAGAATTCTGACAAGCGAAATTTCGTATAATTTAAAACAATATATATTTTTTTAGGTTAATCTAAAATAGTATTTTTGTAAATCTAATTTATAATTTATACAAATCTAGTTATTTATTTATATAGCCCTAATCTATGAAATTTTGTACGTTAATATTAACATCCATCTTCCTTGCAACCAGTGCCTTTGCGCAAACGGGCGTTGTAAATGGTACGGTGAGCTCGTCCCAGCCAATTTCATTTGCCACTATCACCGTTCAAAATTCTAAACATGGAACCTCAACCGACTCGGCTGGGAAATTTAAGATAGAAGGATTGATACCCGGCAAGCACACCATTATTGTGTCCTACCTGGGATATAAAACTCAAAACAGAACGATCATAGTAAAATCTGATCAAAACATGCCGGTCGATTTCGTCCTTCTGCCAGCGGAAAACGCATCATTAAATGAGGTAGTGGTAACTGGTACAATGAAAGAGGTTAGCAGGCTAGCAAGCCCCGTTCCAGTGGAGGTGTATAGCCCGGCATTTTTTAGGAAAAACCCCACTCCTTCAATTTTTGATGCTCTGCAGAATATCAATGGGGTGAGGCCTCAATTGAATTGCAATATTTGTAATACCGGCGACATACATATCAACGGGCTGGAAGGGCCTTATACTATGATCCTGATTGACGGTATGCCCATCGTTAGCGGACTTTCTTCTGTTTATGGCTTATCAGGTATTCCCAATGCATTAATTGAGCGTGTGGAGATCGTAAAAGGCCCAGCTTCGTCTCTCTATGGATCTGAGGCTGTGGGAGGCTTGATTAATATTATAACCCGTAAACCCCAGAATGCACCTGCATTTTCAGGGGATGTCTTTACTACTTCATGGGGAGAATTGAATACCGACATCGGCTTTAAATTCCCCGCAGGTAAAAAAGCCGAAGTGCTGACAGGGATTAACTACTTTAAATATGGTAACCGGATAGACAATAACAAAGATAATTTCACTGATGTTACTCAGCAGGACAGGATATCGCTCTTTCAAAAATGGAATTTTGCAAGACGGGAGAACCGCCAGTTTAGTCTCGCTGCGAGGTATAATTATGAAGACAGATGGGGAGGTGACGTTACATGGAACCCCTCTTACCGCGGCGGCTCTGACAGGTACGCTGAAAGCATCTATACAAACCGTTGGGAGCTTCTGGGCTCTTATCAGCTCCCTATAAAGGAATCGATGACGCTGGCATTTTCCTTGAACGATCATGCACAGAATTCTGTTTATGGCAGTACGATCTATGGTGCGCGCCAGAAAATTGCGTTCGGGCAATTGAGTTGGGATAAGAAGATTAAGGATCACGATCTTCTTTTCGGGACGGCCCTCCGGTACACGTTATATGATGATAATACTCCAGCCACGGCTCTGCTTAACGGGATAAACAACGCTGACAAGGTTTGGCTGCCGGGAGTTTTCGTGCAGGACGAAATAACACTGAGCGAAAAGCATAAAGTTTTGCTCGGTATGAGATACGACTATAACTCGGCTCATGGAAATATTCTGACCCCAAGAGTAGCATACAAATGGATACTTAATGAAAATAATATCCTTCGCCTTAACGCTGGTACAGGTTTTAGAGTTGTGAGTTTATTTACCGAAGAGCATGCGGCACTTACCGGTTCCAGGGAAGTGATAGTTACAGAAGAGCTTAAGCCTGAAAGAAGCTATAACGCTAATCTGAATTTTATTAAGAAAATCTATTTTGCGGGCGGCAGCTTTATAAATGTTGACGCTTCGGCATGGTACACTCACTTTAACAATCAGATCATTCCGGATTATGTGACCAATCCAAACCAGATAATTTACAATAACCTGGATGGCTATGCTGTTTCGCGGGGACTAAGTGCTAATTTTGATATGGTTTTTGCTAACGGATTAAAAGTATTAGCTGGCGGTTCACTCCTGGACGTTTTTTCCAGGAATCAAATCATGGGACAAAAAACCAGGCCTATGCTAACCGAGAAATGGGCTGGTACATGGAGTATTTCGTATAAAGTGGAGAAATTGAAATTGGGGCTGGACTATACAGGTAATATTTACGGCCCGATGCGTTTACCACGATTGAGTGATTCAGATCCCCGAAGCGGATATTCACCTGTCTGGAGTCTGCAAAACATACAGTTCACTTACTCGGGATTAAAGGAAATTGAAATTTATGGGGGAATAAAAAATCTTCTCAACTGGACGCCGGGGCGATCGGAGCCGTTTCTTATCGCCCGGAGCAATGATCCTTTTGACAAAAACGTGCAGACTAGTGCTTCCGGACAGGTCATCCCAAGTCCATCTAACCCTTATGCACTAACTTTCGATCCTGGCTATGTTTATGCACCTAATCAGGGAATACGGGGATTCCTTGGAATAAGACTAACCATCAAATAGTATGTTTAAAAGATCGGTATTTGCAGCAATTATGCTGCTTGCAACATTAAGTGTTGCAGGGCAGAATAAGCTTGTCAGATTCGAAGAACTAAGGGCTTTGCAAACCACAGCAGCAAAACCGATCGTTGTGCTGATCATGACAGACTGGTGTAAATATTGCCATGCTATGCAAAATACAATGCTAAAAAACTCCCGAGTTTCTGCCCTGTTAAAAAATAGCTTTCATACCGTGTTTCTTGATGCCGAAGAAAAGAAAGATATCCTTTTTGCAGGCAGAACTTTTAAATATAAATCAGGGATTAATGAACTTGCCCGACAACTTGCCACAAAAGCTGGAAAGTTGTCTTACCCAACTCTGTGCATACTGGATGCAAACAACGAGATCATATATCAACATGACGGTTATTTGTCGCCACAGGCGATGCTCTATACTTTGAACAAGATCACTGAAAAGAAGTAATTAGTGAATGATCTATAGTAAAACTGAGAGGCTGTCGGTCTTTAAAACCCCAACCGAGAATTGACTAACTTCCCAATAATCCTCATCATTTAATAATTAGGATTGGAATATTCACATTGTGTCTGACCGTGTCAACTGTTGTTCCAAAGATCAGATCACTAATACCTTTATGCCCATGAGCACCCATAACCAGAAGATCTAATTCATCTGTTTTCACAATTTTCGAAATGGCCTTAGCAGCAACCCCATACCCAATGGCGATCTCAGCCTTATAACCAAGCTCTTTTAAATTAAGCTTATACTTCTCCAGATTGTCCGTGTCACTTTGCGTCTCATGGTCCAATACTTTTTCACCATGGAAGCGGGCGCCGGCAGTTTCTACAATATGTATCAGTAGATACTGAGTACTCTTTCCACCCTGGATCAGAGCATGACGGATAGTATTAAGATCGTTCTTCGAAAAATCGACAGTGATGCCAATTTTGCTGTATTGAACATGATCAATGTTGCCGATTTCCAATGCACTTCCGTGCGGAACATTGGATAGATTTCCTCCGTTGTTCTTTTTAAAGATCGGAACGAATATCACGTACAGCAACAACATGCTGACGATAATGATTACTGGTATAACAAAGGCGTAGATCAGCCACATATTTTCACCGCCAGTTACCCACTCTGTAACTTCCTGAAACACAAGTTTCACATTTAGCCCAACAATGATCAGCGCGCTTAACCAGGCCAATACCTTAACCCAAGGTTTGATCGCATATTCCTTCATTTTTCTGCTATCCGAGTTAAAATGGATTAGAGGGATAACGGCGAAACCGAGCTGTAAACTTAAAACGACCTGGCTTAATATAAGAAGCCCGCCCAGTGCTTCTTCCCCGAAATAAAGGATTGTGAAAAAAGCTGGAATAATAGCAAGTAAGCGTGTTAATAAACGTCTTATCCAGGGTTGGATCCGCAGGTTTAGATGCCCTTCCATAACGATCTGACCGGCAAGGGTTCCTGTAATGGTCGAGCTTTGACCAGATGCGATCAGTGCTATAGCAAAAAGAGTAGGGGCAAGTGATCCGAAAATATTGTCCAGTAATTTATAAGCATCCTGGATCTCTGCAACTTCATAAAGGCCATTTTTATAAAACGCAGTAGCAGCAAGTATCAAAATAGCAGCGTTTACGAAGAACGCTAAGTTAAGAGCGATGGTCGTGTCAATCAGATTGTATTTCAATGCATCTTTTATTCCCTTACTCGTTCGGTCGATCTTTCGGGTTTGTACCAGCGACGAATGCAGATATAAATTGTGTGGCATAACAGTTGCGCCGATGATACCAATGGCAATGTATAGCGCATTACCGGATAGGATAGAGGGTTTAAATCCTGATAAAACTTCCCCAAGAATAGGTTTGACAATGAACATTTCCGTCAGGAATGAAACTCCGATAATAAACACCATAGAAACTATGAAGACTTCCATCATCCTCATTCCCTTGTTCATCAGGAAAAGTAAAAGAAAGGTGTCCAAAATCGTTATTGAGATACCCCAGATAAGCGGTAACCCAAAGAGCAGGTTTAAACCTATTGCCATACCGATGATTTCGGCCAGATCGCAGGCTATAATCGCGATCTGAGCCAAAACGTATAAAGGGTAGTTGACATACTTCGGATATGCATTTCGGGAAGCCTGTGCAAGATCGAGTCCCCCTACAATACCCAAACGCGCACTCAAGGATTGCAGTAAAAGTGCAATCAAGTTTGACATCAGCAGCACCCAGATCAGCTTATAGCCAAACTGGCTTCCCCCGGCAATATCAGTTGCCCAGTTGCCCGGGTCCATATAACCCACACTTACCAGGTAAGCTGGACCGATAAATGCCATCAATTTTCTCCATCCGGTCTTGCCGGAGGTGGCTACAGAGCCGTGTACTTCACTTAGTGACTCGTCGTTCTTGCTCATAAAATAACCAGGATATTTTTAGCCACTTCACGGCTAATAGTTCTTTCTTTTGTTTCGTCGGCTTTTAACATGATAGATCCATCAAATTCGATAAGGTCTGTGATAGTTATTTTGGTGCCTAGTGTAAGTCCAAGCTTTTCCAGGTGTTTTAGAAAGGCAGAAGAGTGTTCATTTACTCCGGAAATAGTTCCAGCCTGGCCTTCTTTCATGTCAGATACCTTCACCAGTTTCTTATGAGTAAAGTTACCGGTACTGTCAGGAATTGGGTCGCCGTGTGGATCGGCAGCAGGGTTTCCCAGAAAATCATCCAGCCGGTCAATTAGCACGGCTGAGTTGATATGTTCCAGTTCCTCTGCAATATCATGCACTTCATCCCATTTAAATCCAAGTTTTTCCACAAGAAAAACTTCCCATAGGCGGTGCTTACGGATGATATTAACAGCAGCTTTAACACCGATCTCAGTCAATGTCACCCCTTGATATTTTACATAATTTATCAGTTTTTTATCGGCAAGCTTCTTGAGCATATCGGTAACCGATGCAGCTTTGGTATTTGTTACTTCAGCAATTGAATTGGTGCTTACCCCAGCGTTGTTACCATCACTTAAATGGTAAATAGCTTTTAGGTAGTTCTCTTCTGTAAATGAGTGCATAGGTAGTGAATTAAACAAACCTAATTAAAAATTTAGATTAATCTAAATTTTAATTAAAAATATATGCCAAATTTATAAGCGTTTTTAAAAATAATATTTGGTTATTCTGTTTAATACCCTATTTTTGATCAATTATGGCAATTGAACTTGATAAAATAGATTTTAAAATCCTGAAAATTCTTCAGGAAAATGGACGTATTACCAATTTGCAATTATCTCATGAAGTTGGATTGTCGCCCGCTCCCACGCTTGAGAGAGTCAGGAAGCTGGAGCACGCGCATTACATAAAAAGCTATCATGCCCTGGTTGATGAGGAACTGCTAGGTTTAGGGATAAAGACTTTCATCCAGATCCAACTCGATTTTCACAAAAACAATACTATCCAGGTTTTTCTTGAAGAAATAGCAGCGATAAAGGAGATAACGGAATGCCATCACGTAACCGGGCAATGTGATTTTCTATTGAAAGTTTATGTTAAGGACATCAAATCATACGAACGGGTGATCATGGATAAGATCAGTAAGATCTCGGTTGTTAAAACCTTCCAGACTATGATGATCATGTCGACCAATAAAAAAGAACCTGCTGTGCCCCTGGAGTATTAACTAGTAAAATTGTCATAAGTATTTCAGTATAGGAATTGGAAACAATTCCTATTGTTCATTTAATCAATCTGCCAATCAATCTGTTTCTTTCCCTCTTTTTCCAAAATTTCATTTGTCTTCTTAAAATGGCCGTTGCCAAAGAACCCGCTGTGGGCTGAAAATGGGGAAGGATGAGCCGACATTAAAATATGATGTTTACTTTTATCAATGAGGTCAGCTTTCGCCTGGGCATATCTCCCCCACAAAAGAAATATGATTCCTGATCTATTGTCTGATAGGGTTTGGATAACCCTATCAGTAAAGATCTCCCAGCCATGTTTCTGATGCGAGCCGGCTTTATTTGCTTCCACGGTTAATGTGGCATTTAAAAGCAGCACACCCTGATCGGCCCACTGTGTAAGGTCGCCGTGATCAGGATACTTGAAATCTTTAAACTCAGCTAAAAGCTCTTTGAAAATATTCTGCAGGGAAGGCGGGAACTGCACACCTTTTTGCACGGAAAAAGAAAGTCCATGCGCCTGATTGTGTCCATGGTATGGGTCTTGTCCGATAATAGCGACTTTTACTTTATCAAAAGGAGTATGGTCAAAAGCATTAAATATATTTTTGTTTGCCGGATAAAGTGTTCGGCCTTCCGTTTTGGCAGTTCGAAGAAAAGCACGGAGGTCTTTCATGTAATCTTTTTCAAATTCCTCGTGCAGGACTTCCTTCCAGCTCTCTTCAAGTTGAACAGGCATAATTTCTTCGATAGATATTGGTTAAACGCTTAAATAAACGGATATTTGCAGCAAATTTAACAGATAACAAGATAATGCCTAATTTCATAAGATTGATTCTTGCAGCCATGGTGTTGGGTGCAGCAGTAACATTGATGGTTTTCGGATACTGGGGGTGGGGAATACCATTGGTTTTAGTGGCCATTTTAGTAGGAGTGACATTTCTCTTCAATGAAAAGATGCTTATTGCTCAATATTATTTGAGAAAAGATAAAATGGATGAGGCTGGCGTGTGGCTTGCCAAAATTGATAACTACGAAACGCAATTGTTCAAAGGCCAGCATGGTTACTACAACCTTTTGGTAGGCCTTATCGAATCCCGGAAAACTCCCTTACAATCCGAGAAATATTTCAAAAGAGCGATCAGCCTGGGCATGACTATGGATCATAATGTTGCCCTTGCTAAACTAAGCCTGGCTGGTATTGCCATGGCAAAACGCAATAAACGGGAAGCAACGCTCTACCTTCAGGAAGCTAAAAAAGCTGATAAAAATAAATTGCTTGCTGATCAGATCAAGATGATGAAAGAGCAAATGGGGCAGATGGATAGAACTGTTGTGCAGCAAAGGGGAAACGCCAGGCGATTTTAAATGAGGGAATTAGCAAATTTCAAGAATTGCAAATGAACGCCGGTTTTGAATTTGCTCTTTTACAAATTTATTTGTCTCTTAAATCATCATACCGTAACTCAAGACCCATATTTGAATCTCTGCTAACCATATCTTCCGGCTCATCTTCAATTTTGTAATTAAAAAAGAATTGCTCAGCCTGAATCCTTTTCAAGAGCTGATGGATAAAAGAAAGATTAAACTCTTCTCTTGGTAATTTGATCAGATATTCACTATCGGTAATTTCTATACTTGAGTTCTTCATAATTATTTTATTTATTTGACAACGACGGCTAAACGAATACACCAAAAATAATAAAGGCTGCTTTACGCAAGGTAAAGCAGCCTTTATCAATATGTTATGTTTATGTTAATCTATTGCCGATTGTCCAGCGCCAGTTAATCAAACCACTCCATTACACTTTCTTTGGAAGGCATTGTAATTTCCAGCTTCATTTTTTTCCGCATACCACCCAGATCATTGAATACTTTGTTAGGGTTGCCCGCTTTCAATTCGTCAGGCGTTTTGAAGCCCATTTTATTTAAAACCGGCACCCACTCAGCAGGTACACCAAGAGCAGTAAACTCATCAGCTGAAATGACTTTTGCTTTTTTCTCCGGCCTCATTTGCGGGAAGAATAATACTTCCTGGATCGTACTCTGATCCGTCATTAACATCACCAAACGGTCGATGCCAATTCCAAGGCCAGAGGTAGGCGGCATGCCATATTCAAGCGCACGGAGAAAATCCTCGTCCATAGCCATTGCTTCTTCATCACCTCGTCCTGCTAATAGTAACTGCTCTTCGAGGCGTTCACGCTGGTCGATAGGGTCATTCAACTCTGTATATGCATTCCCGATCTCCTTGCCAAGTACAAAAAGCTCGAAACGCTCAACAAGACCTTCTTCGGTCCGGTGTTTTTTGGCCAGCGGCGTCATCTCGATCGGGTAATCGGTTATATATGTAGGCTGGATCAATTGCGATTCTACTTTTTCGGAAAAAATCTCATCAATGAGTTTGCCCCGGCCCATAGTGGAATCTATTTCGATCCTTAGCACTTTACACGTAGCGCGTAAAGCTTCTTCATCCATTTTAGAAACATCTATGCCTGTATGCTTTTTAATGGAGTCATACATTGATAGCTTTTCGTAAGGGCCAGCGAAATCGATCTCGTGTTCACCTACTTTAACAGTAGCCTTGCCATGGATTGCAATAGCGATCTTTTCCAAACATTCTTCCACCATAGCCATCATCCAGATATAATCTTTGTAAGCTACATAGATCTCCATTGAGGTGAACTCAGGATTGTGGGTACGATCCATACCTTCGTTCCGGAACATTTTACCGAACTCGTAAACGCCATCAAATCCTGCGACAATTAACCGTTTCAAGTACAGCTCATTGGCAATTCGCAGATAAAGCGGCATATCTAACGCATTATGATGCGTGTTGAACGGGCGCGCAGCAGCACCCCCGTGAATGGGCTGCAAAATAGGCGTTTCCACTTCCATCCATCCCTGATCGTCAAAATAGCTACGCATGGTATTGATAACTTTAGACCGGCTCTGGAATATTTTTTTGTAATCAGGGTTAACCGTTAGATCTACATACCGTTGTCTGTAACGCAGTTCAGGATCAGTAAAGCCGTCATAAATATGCCCTTCATCATCTCTTTTTACAATAGGAAGAGGTTTTAAAGACTTAGCTAAGATCTTCATTTCATTAACATGAATAGAAATTTCACCAGTTTTGGTTATAAAGACATATCCCTTAATACCGATGAAATCACCGATATCAAGCAGTTTCTTAAATACGATATTGTATAGCGCCTTATCTTCGCCAGGGCAAATTTCATCCCTGTTTATATAAACCTGTATACGCCCGGTGGAATCCTGCAGCTCGGCGAAAGATGCGCTGCCCATTATACGGCGGCTCATGATACGCCCGGCAAAACTGATACTCTTATATGAAGTTTTATCGCGTTCGTAGTTTTCCTTTATATCTTGGGCATTTACATTTACCTCAAATGCTTCAGGCGGGTAGGGGTCGATCCCCAGCTTGCGAAGTTCAGCCATCGCCTCACGGCGTAAAATTTCCTGTTCAGATAATCCGGTGCTCATTTTTGTACTAGAATTTGTGCAAAAGTAAAGATTTTGAGGGGATTTATGAAGTAATAGGTTGGAGATCACTTTATCGCCGATAACTCACTAATGTCTACCCTTTACTCGTTTAGCATGCTTTGGTGACCTAATTGACTAATTTTGTCTGATGATCACGGTAATATGATTGTCCAAATTGACATTATCTACCTATGATAATTAATTTGTATAATCGGCGGCTGAAACGTTTGGAGCGTTTCGCCGCTTTTTTATTTTCAGAAAAATAAATTAACTTGAATCCCAGTATATCATTCCGAGTAGCCTAAATATCTCTCGCTCACCTGCAGTGCAAAAGAAATATTACAGATACCTTCTATATTTTTTGCTGCTTACGGGGGCAGCAATGTCATTAGTCTATGCCTTAACTTTTTCGCCGATAAAGTTATACCTGTTTTCCAATTCCACCAACATACCTGGAGTTAATTATCAGAAGGATACTTTAATGGTCACCAGGTTAAACAAGAAAGCTTTCGACAGCCGTCTAACAGATCCCCAAACTGCAATCCAGGTTGCCGGCAACGCATTACAATTTGCTAAGCGAATAAATCATTTACCTGGTATTGCTGAGGCCTATCGTGTAACTGGACTTGGATTCTCATATTTAGAGAATAACTCAATGGCAACGAAGAATTATATTGAAGCTTTACGTTGTTACCAGCAATTGAACGATGATAAGAATATTGCAAAGACGTATAACAATATCGGTAGCTTGTATAAATACAATGATCCTGATAAAGCCTTAAATTATTTCAGTAAGGCTCTAAAAATTGCCGGGAACATACATGATGAAGAATTAGTTGCCGGAATGTACTTTAACATAGCCCTGATTTATTCCAGAAAATCGGAACACAATAAATCACTGGTTTACTTCGGTAAAAGCGACAGTATCTTCAGGAAATTAAAAGATACTATATCCACTATTATTTATTTGCAAAATACTGGGCGTGTCTATCATAAGCTTCACAAAATAGACTCGGCGAAATCCCGGCTGAATAGAGCGATTCAGGCAGCAAAGGGCCTCCAGCTTTACTCAACTTTAAGTGGCTGTTATTTGACTCTATCTTACATCTACCTGGAACAAGGTGAATTTCATCTGGCCGAGAAGGCCATTGAAGAAGGCCTTAAATATGCGCGGAAAGTGAAGAATCCGGTACTGGATAATGATTTTATCCGGGTTACCTACGAATTGGAGTTGAAGCGAAAGGATTATCAAAAAGCTTTGAAATACTTGTCCTTAGCCTATCACAATGATAGTCTGCTTTTAAATGAAAATCAATCTGCCAATATTGAAATTAATACCCGGCATTATCTTCAACAGCAAAAAATTCAGGAAAAGGAACTCATCATAACAGAGCAAAAATATCGGGCGGCAACAAATAGATGGATTATTACTTCAGGTATTCTATTGGTTTTATTATCAGTTATTGCCCTACTAATTTGGCATTATTTAAGAGAGAAGAGAAGGAAAAGAGATGAAATAATTATACAGAGTAAAATAAATTCGTTAGAACAGAAAGCATTACAGGCAATGATGAATCCTCACTTTGTTTTTAATGTGATGAACTCCATACAGCATTTTATGAATCAGGCGGATGCCAGGACAGCGAACCAGGTTCTTTCCGGATTTGCCCGCCTTACAAGAAAACATCTTGAAATATGTATGAATAGTACGATATCTGTTCACGAAGAACTTGTCTATCTGCAGCTGTACCTGTCATTGGAAAAGATAAGATTTTCTGACAAAATGAGGTATGAGGTTACTATAGACAAGGACATTGATACGGAAGAGATCCTTATCCCTTCGATGCTTGTTCAGCCCTTTCTTGAAAATGCAATTTGGCACGGGATTATGCCCAAAGAGGATGGTGGATTGATCAAACTACAGTTTACTATGGATGGGACAGATGTCCTAATATCTATTGTCGATGATGGGGTAGGAATTTCAAATTCTGAGAGCCTGAAGAAAACAAGTCACATAAGCAGAGGAATGGCTCTGATCCGTGAGCGCGTTGGTCTTTTAAACAGGCTTAGTAAACGCCACATATTCATTGATCAGCAGCAGACAGGTGAATATGGTACAGCGGTCCTGATTCGAATTCCGGTATAAAAAAAAGGGAGCCAAATGGCTCCCTCTTTCAATCATCCTAAAACTTATCACTAAACGATAAAAGGGTTTACAATGGCCAAAACTTCGGGCATTGTTAAAGGTTCATCAAATGATTCTGTTGCTGCATTAACACTTATAGCCTGGCCATTGATGCCGGTAATCTTAATGCCTGCTTGTGTTTCCAAGTCCTCACCGTTATAAGAAGCCTGCACCGCTGCAAGTCCGATACCGTTATCTTTTCCGGTAATCCAAGGCTTAACAGTCGTCGCGCCACGGTCTCTACGCATCAGACGTACTTTTGCTGCATGACGAGCTTCAACTGAATGAATGTTTAGCGCTGCAGTAAGCAAGCCACCTTGTCTTAGTAAATTTGGAGCTTGACCTTTATATGCACGTACGCCTGTATCTTCAAATACCTGTGCAACCGCAAGGAAAATATCATAATTTGTAAACACTGTTGCAAATGGTCCAGTACCTGATCCTTTACCACCTGAAAAATCAAATTTAGGGCTTGTAACCGGAGTTTTTCCTAATCCTGTAAGTGCAGCACGAAGGAAAGCTACGTGCTGAGTTTCATGATCACGAATTGTTGTAATTGCACCAACTGATGCGCCTGCTGGGATCAAGCCTGGGGCTGCAACGCCTTTTACATAAAATTCTGCTTCAAGATATTCCAGTGTTAACGCATATTGAAATACTTGTTCTACTGTAGCAGTTGTCTGACCGTAAGCGGTCTTGAA
>NZ_JBBJNI010000032.1:0-19283 GCF_037719425.1 Daejeonella sp.
TAAGCTCAATTCGAAAGGCAGTAAGAATACCTCGTTTATTCTTCGGTTCGAGAAACCCAATGGTTCGGAAAAATTGTTAGATCAAACAGTTACTACCTCAAAAATGCTTACCAAAACATCGGGGCAAACTATTGAAGTTCCCGCTAGCGGACCTTATCAACTAGCTCTATACTTTGGAAAGCTGAATGCCGGGGACGAAGTCTGGATTGATGATGTAGAAATGGTCGCAGTTAAATCTAATTGACATTAGCTTAGTCATTGGCACTCAGAAATAGAAGAGATATTTCATGAAAAAAATTGCACCAGCTATTTTATTAACGGTTCTTATCAACATGGCCTCTTTTGGTCAGCTTGCAAAACATGTCATTTTGATAAGCATCGATGGTTTCCGTCCTGATTTTTATAAAGACAAATCATGGACTGCACCAAACCTTCGGAAACTTATAGACGAAGGCGTTTACGCACAAGGAGTAAACAGCGTATTTCCTTCGGTAACTTACCCCGCGCATACCACATTGGTAACCGGTGCAGCTCCCGCCAGGCATGGGATTTATTATAACGCTCCTTACGGCGCAAAGCCCGGACAATGGTATTGGGAAGAAAATTATATTAAAACCAAAACCCTATGGGATGCTATCAGAGAATCAGGGTTAAAATCGGGAGCTGTGATGTGGCCGGTCACGGTAGGGGCGCCAATTGATTATAATTTTCCGGCACGTCGTGCAGATAATGATGAGAATAGCGATCAGCTTTCTGTAACTATGCCTTTTGTAACACCCGCAAATTTAATACAGGAAATGGAGTCTCTAACTGGTAAGCTCAACAAGAAAGATTTTAACTCGAGCAATACCATAGACAATACCATTGGGAAAATAGCTAATTATATCATCTCAAAGCATAAGCCAAATCTTATGGCGATGCACTTTGTTACTATTGATCATTTGCAACATGATCACGGAAGGGAAGCTCCCGAGGTAAAAAAGGCTGTCGCCATAGTCGATAGCATTATTGGCTCTGTCATTAAAACGATAGAAAAGGCTGGGTTAAAAAATTCCACAGCTATTGTCATTACAGGCGATCATGGTTTTGTAGATACTGAGACTTCTTTATCCCCGAATACGTGGCTGGCCAGAAATGGATTGTTAAGTAATGAGGATTGGTCGGCAAAATTCATGTCCACGGGAGGTTCCACATTTTTGTACCTCAAAAAAACAAACGACATGAAAACTTTAACAAAAGTTAACGAAATCCTTGCTTCGCTACCGGCAGATCAGAAAAGGCTTTTTCGTGTTATCGATCGAAAGGAGCTCGATAAGGTAGGTGCAAACCCGGAAGTAGCTATGGCTTTAACTATGGCAAATGGCGTGGCTGCTAATAACGATTTTTCTGGAGAAGCAATCAAGAAGAAAGAAAAAGGTGGTACTCATGGTCATTCACCTGATTTCTATGAGATTAGAACTGGGTTTGTAGCAGCGGGTGCAGGAATTAATAGAGGTTCTGAAATAAAAATCATGGGCATTCAGGATGTAGCTCCACTAATTTCTGAATTACTTGGTTTGAAATTTAAATCGCCTGATGGCTTGCTTATCCCGGGAATTCTTAAAAAATAAATTATGTCGAAGTTTAGAATTTTTCTGCTATGTAAGTTAATGATTTTCCCGGCAGCGTTTGTGTCGGCCCAAAATACAGCGAAACCCAATGTGATCATTATCATGGCCGACGATCTCGACAGCAAACAGCTAAGCTGCTACGGAGGCCAGAATATAGTAACCCCAAACATTGATCGCCTGGCAAAAGAAGGCATGAAGTTTAATAATATTCACGCATCGGAAACTATGTGTGTGCCCACCAGAGCGTCTTTGTTCACGGGTTTATACCCCGTTAGACACGGCTCATACCAGAATCATAAAGCGGTATATAAAGATACCAAGAGTATTGGCCATTATTTGGGAGATCTGGGATATGAAGTAGCTCTAACAGGAAAGAATCATAGCACAAAACCGTCGTCTGTATTCCCTTTTAAAATTGTTAATGGTTTTGAACCCAATTGTGTTTCACCCACTGATGATTATACCTTAGGCGATGTTCGCAAACTTATTTCAAGAAGAGAAAAGCCCTATTGTCTTTTCGTAATGAGCATTAATCCGCACGCGCCATGGACCATGGGAGACCCCTCTGAATTTAATCCTGATAAATTGACGCTGCCGGATCATTGGGTAGATACTCCTGAAAGCCGGCTTCAATTCTGTAAATATCTTGCAGAAGTAAGGCGGCTTGATAATCAGGTTGGTGATATACTGAAATTGGTTGAAGAGGCCGGTCAGGAAAAAAATACACTCGTTATTTTTATGGGTGAGCAAGGGCCTCAGTTCCCTGGCGGAAAATGGACATTGTATAGCAATGGTGCAAAAAGCTCCATGATAGCCCGCCTTCCCGGCAAAATTAAGCCGGGTAGCCAGACAGACGCTATAGTTCAATATGAGGATGTTACTCCTTCATTAATTGACCTGGCAGGGGGAAAACCTTTAGGCAACCTGGATGGAAAAAGTTTTTTAAAAGTTCTAACTGGTAAATCAACGCAGCACCGTAAGTATGCTTATGGAATTCATAATAATATTCCCGAAGGACCTGCATTTCCTATGCGCAGCATTCGCGACGGCAGATATAAACTTATCCTTAATTTAACGCCAGGTAAAAATTATTATATAAAATATTCAATGAATACTGCGAATAAGAAGTTGGTATGGACAACGTGGATGGAAAAAGCGGAGCATGATGCCCGGGCGAAGGAATTAACCAATAGAATTTCAAAACATCCTGCGATAGAATTTTATGACACACTAAAAGATCCTTCTGAGCTTAAAAATTTAGCATCAGAACCTGCTCATCAGCAAAGGATAAAAACATTTCAGATAAAATTAGCTGAGTGGATGAAACAGCAGGGTGATACGGGTGCTGATCTGGATGTAGAAATTGCTAACGAAAACAAATCAAACAATTCAAATGAAAATTAAGCAAGCAAAAAATATATTAATTTCTTGCCTGGTATGTTTCCCGGCATTTGTTTTCTGCCAGTCTAAAACTTCATCAAAACCCAACATCATATTTATTCTTGCAGATGATCTCGGTTCGGCGGAACTGGGTAGTTATGGTAATAAATTTAATGAAACACCCAATCTTGATAAACTTGCATCGCAGGGTTTGAAATTTAATCAGGCTTATGCGGCGGCGTCTGTTTGCTCACCTACCAGGGCAAGCATCATGACGGGCCAGTATCCTGCGCGTGTCAGAATAACAGATTTTCTTCCTGCAAAAACTACCCGTTTATTAGATCCTGCCAAATACACTACTCTTAACAATCCATTACAGGCGGCTGGGTATCAAACCGGAATAATTGGTAAATGGCATCTGGATACGGATTTCAAGAATAATATTGGCGGCCCTGATAAACATGGCTTTAACGAAGTGATAGGTACAGAAACAAAGTATATAGCTGATGGCGATTACTTTTATCCCTACGACAAGATAAATACGTACACATCGGGTAAGCCGGATGAGTATTTAACCGACAGACAATGTGCAGATGCGGTTGATTTCATTGGAAGAAACAAACAAAAGCCATTCTTTCTATACCTTTCATTCTATAGTGTCCATACTGCGTTGGACGCGCCTGCCGAGATTATAGGCAAATACAAAAGGAAATACGATACAATGCATGGGGCCGGAAGTGCGGAAAAGGTATTCGGTCCGGAAAACGTTAAACATACCTCTAATAAGAAGTATAATCCATATTTGGCGGCAATGCTGGAACAGATTGATAAAGGCGTAGGGTCGCTTATGGATAAACTTGAAGAAGAAGGCTTAGCAAAGAATACCCTTATCGTTTTCTTTTCGGATAACGGGGGAGCAAAAGGAACAGGAAATAATGGTAACCTTAGAGAGGGAAAAACCTGGTTATACGAGGGTGGTATCCGCGAAAATTTAATAATGCGCTGGCCGGATAAGATAAAAGCTGGAACGGAGACTGATTTTCCAGTTTCGAGTATAGATTTTTATCCAACATTTTTAGGGATGGCTGGAGCAAAACAACCTGTTAATCAGAAAATAGACGGGATCAATATTCTTCCTTTAATGACAAAAGGAGCAAAACCAGTGAGGGATGAACTGTACTGGCATAATCCATCAGAAACAGGCAAAGCTGCTAATAAGATGTCCAGCGTTGTTCGTAAAGGCAATTATAAATTATTTCAGTTTTATCAGGGTAACCGGCTGGAATTATATAATTTAGAATCCGATTCCAGCGAACGGACAAATCTGGCAGATACAAATCCTGTTAAAAGGGAGGAACTGCTTAAGCTTCTTGAGAAATGGAAGAGAGATGTTGACGCCGAAATTCCAGATCTTGTGAACGCTAAGACTGTAAATTAATTCATGTAGATTTTAATAAATAAAACTAAAGATAAATAGTAACCCAATTGTCACATTTCGAAATCATTTAACTTTCGGAAACAAGAAACTCAAATTAAATATCCATTATTATGAATCTAAAAATTAAGTTAATTTTTGCGTTGATCATAGCTTCTGCTTTTTCAGCAAGTGCTCAGCAAATTGTCGGAACAGTATGGTCTAAAGAGAAGGCCAATAACTGGTATAAACAATATGCCTGGATGACCGGTGCTGATTACCTCCCCGCATCGGCAATTAATCAGTTAGAAATGTGGCAGGCTGATACATTTGATCCTAAAGCTATTGATAAGGAATTAGGCTGGGCCGAGGCCATTGGTTTTAACACCCTTCGGGTTTATCTTCATAGCGAAGCCTACAGGCAAGATCCTTCGGGGTTTAAGAAAAGAATGGAGGAATTCTTAAGGATCGCCAGCAGCCATAAGATTTATACACTTTTTGTTTTCTTCGACGATTGCTGGAACAAGACATTTACCGCAGGCAAACAACCTGAGCCTAAAACTGGTATTCATAATTCGGGTTGGGCACAAGATCCAGGGGATCCTGCTTCTAAAGATTCTACACAATTTCCGGCTCTTGAGAAGTATGTAAAAGATGTGATGACTCATTTTAAAGATGACAAACGCATTCTTTTGTGGGATTTGTATAATGAGCCAGGAAACTCAGATAAGCTTGAAACATCACTACCGCTGTTAACAAAGGTGTTCACCTGGGCCCGCCAGGTTAATCCTAGCCAACCGATTAGCGTAGGTGTTTGGCGCTGGGATTTCGAAAAACTAAATGCCTTTCAGATTCTAAACTCCGATGTCATTACTTATCATAATTACGAAGAGCCTTCATTACACCTTCGTACGATACAAATGTTAAAAATGCATGGCCGTCCGTTAATTTGCACAGAATATATGGCACGTACCAATAACAGCAGGTTTGCTAATATTCTTCCGATGCTGAAAGAGCACAAAATCGGAGCAATCAACTGGGGCTTCGTTGCCGGTAAATCTAATACCATATACGCATGGAAGACTCCCTTGCCAGATGGAAGCGAGCCGGTTGAATGGTTTCATGATATCTTCAAAAAGGACGGCACGCCATACAGGCAAGATGAAGTTGATTTGATAAAAAAGCTGAACAAAAAGTAAAAACTGCATTTTCTTACCATTTGAATATTTCAAAAAAACATTTATATGAAATTTAAACTAAAACTAATTTGGGCTTGTACCTTTGGTATAGCAGCAATGAGTGCTTGTAACAATGCATCAGAAAGTAAAAGCCAATCCAAGATGAATGATACTACTAACATGGAGCTACCTCTGTCAAAAACTGACTTTCAGGATACAATTGATGGAAAACAGACCGATCTGTTTATACTTAAAAACAAGAACAATCTTCAGGCAGCAATAACCAATTATGGTGGCCGGATAGTGGGCCTTTGGGTTCCTGATAAATCAGAAAAAATGACCGACATAGTCGTTGGTTTTGCAAACCTTAAAACCTATGTAACTTCTACAGAACCCTATTTTGGTGCAACCATTGGTCGTTATGGTAACCGTATAGCAAAAGGTAAATTTAAGATTGATGGTAAAGAGTATTCATCTTCTTTAAATAACGGGGTTAACATGCTTCATGGTGGTAAGAATGGCTTTCAGTCTGTAGTGTGGGATGCTAAACAAGTTGGCGATAATGTTCTGGAACTATCTTATTTATCGAAAGATATGGAAGAGGGTTTCCCTGGTAATCTGGATGTTAAAGTGGTGTATACCTTAACAGATGATAACGAACTCAAAATCGAGTATAATGCAAAAACTGACAAAAAAACGGTTGTTAATTTAACAAATCATGCATTTTTTAATTTGAATGGAGAAGGTAGTGGCGAGATATTAGATCATGTTTTACAGATCAATGCAAATACATATACACCAGTTGATGCAACCCTGATCCCTACCGGTAAATTAGATCCTGTAGATGGAACTCCATTTGATTTTAGAAGTCCAACGGCTATTGGTGCCCGGGTTAAAACTGAAAATGAGCAGTTGAAAAACGGGGCCGGTTACGATCATAATTTTGTACTAAATGCATCCGAAGGAACCGGATTAACGAACGCGGGATGTGTGGTTGGCGATAAATCAGGAATAAAGATGGAAGTATTTACTGATCAACCTGGTTTGCAGTTCTATTGCGGTAATTTTATGAAGAGTAAAAATACATTTAAGGGTGGAAAACAGGATGATTTCAGAACGGCATTTTGTTTGGAAACACAGCATTTTCCAGATTCTCCAAATCAGCCGTCATTCCCTGCCACTATTTTGAATCCAGGGGAAACCTATCATACGGTTTCAATATATAAGTTCAGTAAGTAGGCCGTATAATAGTTTTCGCAAATAATCCACTCATTTATGAATACACTTCAGGTTGCCGATTACATCGTGTTCTTGGTTTATTTCGTCATTGTTGCATCCTATGGTCTTTGGGTTTACAGACAAAAGCAATCTAAAAAGGATAGTTCTAAGGATTTTTTCCTTGCAAAAGATAGCCTGACATGGTGGGCTATCGGTGCTTCTTTAATTGCTTCGAATATTTCGGCTGAGCAGTTTATTGGGATGAGCGGTTCTGGTTTTAAAATGGGGCTGGCCATTGCTACTTACGAATGGATGGCAGCATTTTCACTCATAGTGGTGGCTGTTTTCTTTATCCCTGTTTATCTTAAGAACCGCATTTACACAATGCCGCAATTTCTTGACCAGCGGTACAATTCGACTGTTGCGATGATAATGGCGGTTTTTTGGCTTCTTTTATACGTGGTCGTAAACCTTACTTCCATTTTATACCTCGGTGCTTTGGCTATTAATAGCATATCAGGAATTAATCTGACAGCATGTATGTATCTGCTGGCTATTTTCTCTCTAATAATTACGTTAGGTGGAATGAAGGTAATCGGCTATACTGATGTGATTCAGGTGTTTTTTTTAATACTTGGAGGTTTGGCAACAACCTATCTCGCTTTAGATCTTGTCGCAACGCATTTCGGATCATCGGGAGTGTTAAACGGGTTTAATCTACTTACCGAAAAAGCTGATGATCATTTTCACATGATTTTCAAAAAGGAAAATGTAAACTATTCTGATCTTCCGGGATTAAGTGTTTTAATTGGAGGAATGCTTATCGTAAACCTAAACTACTGGGGTTGCAATCAATATATTACCCAACGTGCTTTGGGTGCTGATTTGGAAACTGCCAGAAAGGGAATTTTATTTGCTGCATTTTTAAAGTTGTTAATGCCATTAATTGTTGTGATACCAGGCATCGCCGCTTATGTATTGTATCAGGAAGGCAATTTCCAAACAGATATGCTGCAAGGTGGTGAAGTGAATCCGGACAGAGCTTATCCGGTTCTACTGAATCTTCTGCCTGTAGGATTAAAAGGGCTTTCGTTTGCAGCCTTAACAGCAGCTATTGTAGCTTCATTAGCCGGGAAAGCAAATAGTATCGCAACTATCTTTACGTTAGATATTTATAAAAAGGTAATGGACAAAGATGCGGATGAAAACCGTCAGGTAAATATCGGTCGTATTACTATTGTTGTTTCTCTGCTTATGGCTATAATCATAGCACCATATATGGGCATCGATAAAAAAGGCGGATTCCAATACATCCAGGAATATACCGGATTTGTATCGCCAGGAGTGTTTGCCATGTTTTTGTTAGGGTTTTTCTGGAAGAAAACGACTTCCAACGCAGCTTTATTTGCAACCATTGGGGGCTTTATCTTATCTGTAGGATTTAAGGTGCTGCCAAATTATGCCGACCTCTCTTTCCTGGAACCTATGGGATTTGCAGTGGCGAATGCAAACGGGGTTTACGAAATACCATTTATTGACCGCATGGGTTTTGTTTTCCTAATATGCGTAGTGGTCATGTATTTCATTAGTATATATGAAACTCGTAATGCAATCAATCCCAAAGGCCTCGAAATCGATAAAAGCATGTTTAAGACCTCGCCGGGCTTTACTGTCGGTGCGCTTATTATTATAGGATTGCTGGTTGCGTTGTATTCAATTTACTGGTAGAACAAACAGGGCGGGTCCGGCGAATAATCTCATCTACTTATAATACTACGATGAAAACACTTAAATTAATTCTGACGCTAAGCCTGCTGTCTTCAGCTTTCTTTGTTTATGCCCAGGATACCGCAGAGAAATCGGAGAAAAAGCAAAAAATCAAAGTCGAAAAGCCATTCACTATTCACGATAAGTCATTTCGTGTCGTAAGGGTTGATGTACGTAAAGACTTAAAAGGAGCTCAGAATGTGATCCAGATCGACGCAACAAATGCTGCAGGAGGTACAGGTACGCTCACCCAAGCGACTTTACCCCCGGCTGTAATCACGAACGTAAACATTGTTAACGGTAGTTATAACCAGACACGGGAGCTTGGGAAGACACCCCGCGGAATGAGCTTGCAGCTGTTGGATGTTGTATTCCCTTGCAGGGTAAGACTGACTATTTCAGACCAGTTCGTGGATGTTGAAATTAAAGAAGCTGGCTTTTGGAAAGTTGCTGTCGGACTGGCTAAATAAATTTATATCCCGCTAAAAACAATCTGTTGTCGTATTTTTGCTGTTCTAAATGGTAAAACTATGTCTACAGAACAGCAAAAAGCCTCTATTTTCGTGGAGATCAGGAACATCCTTGAAAGCCAGAATTTTCAGATAGTTTCAGAAGATCAGTCCCGTCCATGGGGTGGTTTTTTTGTGCTTGCAGAAGATCAGGCGCAGAAATTTGCCGACACTTATTTTGATGGGATCGCTGTAGACGATCTGAAGATCTCGGGTAAATTGAGCCCTAAGATTCTGGTTGTAGCTCCTGAAAAAAGGCTGTCCTGGCAATATCATCACCGCCGGGCTGAGATCTGGCAGGTGATGAAAGGTACAGTTGGCATTAAAACCAGCGACACGGATGAGGAAGGGGAGTTGAAATCGTACTCGGAAGGAGATCGGATCATCCTGCAAAAAGGAGAACGCCATCGCCTGATAGGCCTTAGTAACTGGGGTATTGTTGCAGAGATCTGGCAGCACACTGATCCGGCTAATCCTTCGGATGAATCAGATATTGTTCGTGTGCAAGACGACTTCGGGCGCTAAATCCCGACTTCTCACGTTTATAGCCGGAATAGTTTAAATTTTCCTAATTTTGTCCCCTCATTATTGCACACCTTATCTAACACATGGTTATTCTAGTTTTCTTTCTTTGTCACTGGTTCCTTTCTTTATTTTTTCAGACATTCTTCCTTCACAGATATGCTTCCCATAAGATGTTCAAAATGGAACCTTTTTGGGAAAAGACTTTTTATTTGATGACATTTCTTTCCCAGGGTTCGTCATTCCTGAATCCTCGTGCCTATGCGATCATGCATCGAATGCACCATGCGTACAGCGATACTGAAAAGGACCCTCATTCGCCGCATTTCATAGAAGATGTGTGGGGTTTGATGATCAAAACAAAGAATATTTACCTGGAATATGTGAAATTTAAGATAGAGCCGGAACCCGCTTTTCGTGACAGATATCCTACCTGGGCGTTGATAGACCGTATCGGCGATCTGTGGATCACCCGTTCAGTTTTTATACTGCTTTATATTGCATTCTATGTTTATTTCGCTGAATACTGGTGGATGTTCCTTTTACTTCCGATCCACTTTTTAATGGGCCCTATCCACGGTGCCATTGTAAATTGGTGCGGGCATAAATATGGGTACTCCAACCACGACAATGACGATCATAGCAAAAACAGCCTGCCGTTAGATTTCTTAATGATGGGTGAGCTCTTTCAGAATAATCATCATAAAAGCCCTAACAGCGTTAATTTCGCTAACAGGTGGTTTGAATTTGATCCATCATATCCCATTATTAAAATGATGCATATTTTGAGGATAATTCGTCTTCGGAAGGCCTGAGGCTGGAGGACTGAGGTCGGAAGTCGGTGGTCAGAAGTCTGATGGATTTCCGACACCTAAAATCGTAAACTTATCCCATCCAGCCTCTCCGCCCAGCTCAGACATCAGACATCCATTCTCCCCCAAAAAAGAAAGCCACCCCTCGTTCGGAATGGCTTTCTCTTTATAGGTAGATATTAAAATAAATCAGGCAGTCATTAACTGGTTTTGACGGTTGTTAAAAGTTATGTGTTTAATGAGGTTGATGCGTGCGTTGCGGATAGCTTTAAGATCTGACATCAGGATTTCGTGCAATTGCTGATCGAATTGCTCTACTAGTTTCATCGCCTGGTTTTTAGTATTTCTTTTCATGGCTCAAAGTTTTTAGGTTAGTTTTGGTTTATAAGGTTAGTCGTTATCTTCTGTTAAATTATCTTTTCTTCGTTTTGCTTCTTCAATTTGCCGATCCAGCTGCTCCTCATCCCGAGAGTCTTCTGTGGCTTCCGGATTTTTCGGATTTTCCCAGGCCTTTTCTTTCTCGGGGAAATCCTTTCCCTGATCTTTTTGCCTTTTTGGATCGATCATGATTATCATATTTCTGAAGAGTATATTACGATTTCCGTTCCAAAGCAAATCGGTTGAAACGAAAATCGGTTGATCACTATTGGAATGCGATTCCAGGGCAGTTTTTATACTGATAGACTGTAATAGTCTAAGGTATATCTGTACTTAGAGGCTTGAATTGGTGTATAGTGGAGTATACAATTCGGTGAGATTTGGTGTAATTCAACCCGCCTCATGCCGGCGGAAGGGCACCTACTTTTTTCTGCAGGCAAAAAAGTAGGCAAAAATCCCGCGCCTTCCTGATATTTGTTGCAAATCCCCGCTTTATCCTAAAGGTGCAATCCAAGCCGTGTGTACGTCAGTGAAATAATGAAAGAATCTACAACACTTTTCCGGATTGCTTAACGACAGCGAAAGAGATGAATGTTACTGCAAAGGATAAAACGCGTCTTCACTGCCAAATCTCAGGAGGGCGAGTTCTGCAACTTGCACCAGCAGCAAATCTATTAACGGCAGCCTCCCATCGTACCTGCCGTCCAATCCAAATAAAGCGTTTGTTAGTTTCCATCGCAGGCCACAGGCCGGCCTTTCTACACCAGCAAGCGTTAAGTACGTTTCTTAAGCCTCAGCACTGAACCTCCGTTCACCGTCATCCCGCCTCGGCTGGTGCGGAAACCACAAGCCAAGCCTCAGCAGACGCTTCCAAAGCAGCAGACGCAGCGGTGGAGTTTTTGGTTCTTTTGACCTACAGCAAAAGAACTTCCATATAATATCATCTTATTGTTCAAATGTTGAAATCTCCTTCCCTTCCACATCAACCAAAATTTTAGATTTGTGTGGGATTAGTTATACGTTGTACGTTATAAGTAAAACGTCTGGGCGGTTAGCACAGCGTCTAGGAACGTACAACCTGCTTGCCGGCAGGCAGGTTGTACGTCTGAGCGGTTAGCACAGCGTTTAGAAACTTACAACGTATAACTTACAACGTACAACTCTTTAATAAATGGCAGAAATAGATTATAGTGACGATAGCATCCGGTCGCTCGACTGGAAAGAACATATTCGCCTGCGCCCGGGAATGTATATAGGCAAGCTCGGCGACGGCTCGGCTTATGATGACGGTATTTATGTATTATTAAAAGAGATACTGGATAATTCTATAGACGAGTTTGTAATGGGTTCTGGAAGGACCATTGAGGTAACGGTAACAGACAAAAGGGTTTCTATCCGTGATTACGGACGGGGAATACCGTTAGGAAAAGTCATTGATTGTGTATCCAAGATCAACACGGGCGGTAAGTATGATTCGAAAGCATTTCAAAAATCCGTAGGGCTTAATGGGGTGGGTACAAAAGCTGTGAATGCGCTGTCGTCAAGTTTTGCTGTTCAATCTTACCGGGATGGACGTACAAAAAAAGCTGAATTTGAACAGGGTGTGCTAGTTAATGATCAGCCGGAAACGGAAACTACACAGCGAAATGGTACTTCCGTTATTTTTTATGCCGATGATACCATATTCAGGCACTACCACTATATACCCGATTTCGTAGAGAGCATGATCTGGAACTATGTGTTCCTGAACTCAGGCCTCACAATCAATTTCAATGGAACTAAGTTCTTTTCAGAACGCGGCCTGTACGATCTGTTAACACGGAATACTGATGTAGAAACAATTCGCTACCCAATTATTCACCTTAAAGGCGATGATATAGAAGTTGCGATGACCCATGGCCAGCAATATGGAGAGGAGTATTATTCATTTGTAAATGGTCAGCATACCACCCAGGGGGGTACTCACCAGGCCGCTTTCAGGGAGGCTGTTGTGAAGACCATCCGGGAATTTTATAAAAAGGAGTTCGATGCCTCGGATGTAAGGGCATCGATAGTTTCTGCTATTTCGATCCGTGTTCAGGAACCAGTGTTTGAATCACAAACCAAAACAAAGCTCGGTTCGCAAAATATTGCCCCTGACGGACCTAGTGTACGGACATTCATCAACGATTTTATTAAGAAAGCACTGGATGATTATTTGCATAAACATCCTGCTGATGCAGATGCGCTGTTAAAACGGATCATGCAATCGGAGCGGGAGCGGAAGGACATCGCGGGCATCAAAAAGCTGGCAAACGAACGCGCAAAAAAAGCTTCTCTTCACAATAAGAAACTTCGGGATTGCAAGATCCATTTTGAAGATACTCATGAGCGTAAGCAGGATACTACCCTGTTTATTACTGAGGGTGACTCGGCCAGCGGGTCAATAACCAAATCGCGCGATGTACAAACTCAGGCTGTATTTAGTTTAAAAGGAAAGCCGCTTAACTGCTACGGGCTGACCAAGAAGGTGGTATATGAAAATGAAGAGTTTAACCTTCTGCAGCATGCACTGAATATAGAAGATGGGCTGGATAACCTGCGCTACAATAATATTGTAATCGCTACAGATGCCGATGTCGACGGTATGCATATTCGCTTACTGCTCATGACATTTTTCCTCCAGTTCTTCCCCGACCTGGTTAAAGCCGGTCATGTTTCTATCCTTCAAACCCCCTTATTCAGGGTGCGGAATAAAAAGGAAACGATTTACTGCTATAGCGACGAGGAACGCCAGCGGGCGATCCAGAAGCTGGGAAATAAGCCAGAGATAACACGATTCAAGGGACTCGGAGAGATTTCACCAGAAGAGTTTGAGCTCTTTATAGGTGAGGACATCCGGCTGGACCCGGTTATCTTATCTAAAGAACAGCCCATCAAAAATCTCCTGGAATATTATATGGGCAAGAACACTCCCGACAGACAGCAGCATATCATTCAGAATCTTCGTGTAGAAGTAGACTTTATTGGTGAAGAGCCGGCTTCTGAAGCCGTTGCCGAAGAAGTTTTCGTTGAAGAATAGTAACCTAAGGCAATATTTCTTATCTTGTTAACCCTTTCGGCGAATTTTCCGAAGGGTTAAATTTTACTATGTCCAATAAGAGCCTCTCTATATCATACGAAGAATATTCATCAATCGATGACTTAAACACCACTGACAGGGATCTTTGCAACGAAGCCACAAAGGCAATGGTTAACTCTCATTCCCCATATTCTGAATTCCGGGTCGGTGCAGCCGTACGCCTTGAAAGCGGAAAAATTGTCTACGGCAGCAACCAGGAAAATGTAGCTTATCCTTCCGGCCTCTGCGCTGAAAGAGTAGTGATGTTTACTATCGGATCTACTTATCCTAAAGACAAGATAGTTAGCATGGCCATAACTGCTCAAACAGATAATTTTAAGATCACCGAGCCTGTGACCTCATGCGGCGCCTGCCTGCAGGTAATGGCAGAATACGAAAAAAAACAATCTCATCCAATCGAGGTTTTATTTTATTGTCAGAATGGCCCGATAGTCAAAACCAATGGGATCAAAAGTTTACTTCCATTTGCTTTTGCGGAAACGAGACTTAAGAAATAATCGTAAATTGTATATGAATGTGGTTTTATCCCTGTAATTGATATAGAAATGAAGAAAGCTCTCCTCCTCATAACGATACTACTGATCTTCGGCAAGCTAAGTAATGCTCAAATCAGGTTATCAGCTATAAATGTAGATGACTGGGTCAAGAAGAATTTCGCCGGTCAGGGTGTGGTTATTGGCAATATCAAGCACAAAGGATATCCGCTTTCTATCTTATCATTTACCAGCTCTCCTAATGTGTTGCAGGTGCCAAAAGGCATGATTCTTTCATCCGGTAATTCATATAATGTTGCCGGTTATAATAATTCGCACAACCAAACAGCCACTTTTAGTGATGTAAGTGTTCCTGAACTGGACAAGGACCTTGGTCGCCTGATCAAAGAGAAGCTTTTCGACATTTGCAGCATCGAATTCGATTTTGTGCCAATGGATAACAGTATTCAGTTTAACTATCAATTTGGTTCTGATGAGTATCCTGAGTACGTAGACTCGCCATACAATGATATTTTTGCCTTTATCGTTTCTGATGAAACAGGCTCAAAGAATATCGCCTTGATCCCGGAAACTAATGTTCCTGTGAGCATTAATACGGTAAATTTCAAAACTAATAAAGATCATTTTATTGATAATAACCTGTATAAGCAGGTAGTGATCAAACGGCAGGATCCGGTTAAATCAACTTATCGTGGAACATTGCCCGGACGTATTCTTCGTGGCGTTGCTTCTATCTTTGGGTCGCCTAATTATGCTGGCAGTGCTGACAGGGTTGTTATTGCTCCTGATCCGGAGCTTTTAAAAACGATGGACCAGAATTTATACCGCAACCTGCGTTATGACGGTATCACAAAAAAACTCGTGGCGCAGATGTATGTAACGCCCTATAAAAAATACCATTTGAAGATCGTTCTGGCTGATGTGTCTGACAACATTTATGATTCAGGAGTTTTTATAGAAGACAGGAGCCTAACCGCGAAAAAAGACGTTAGTCAGCCTGCATTTATAGACTATCCGGATCTGAGTAAGGTTATTGATCCAAATCTGATCCTCCAGGGTAAAAAGCTGGAAGAAATCCTTCCTGGTGCTAACAAGCCATTGCCGCAGACAGCTCAAACAAGCCAGCCTGTAACCAAAGCTCCGGTTTCCGCACCCCCAGTGCAAAGGACTCCGGTTCGAACACAAGCTGAAGCACCAAAGCCTGTTCCGGTTAAAGTTTCTGCAGCTGTTCCGGCACTTGAAAATGCGGTAATCTACTTTGATTTTGATAAATCTGATATCAAAACTGAAGAAATGGCCAAGCTAAAGGATGCTATGGAAAGATTCCAAAAGTTGAGCGAATACTACACTTTCCGGATCACGGGGCATACCGACAGCGTTGGAAGCATGGCTTATAATGTCGCGCTTTCAAAGAGAAGGAACCAATCGGTGACTGAGGCCGTTAACGACATCCTGGGTATACGCAATCTTCCCGCACAGCCTAAATCCTTTACCGAGCCCGCAGCAGATAACGGGACCGACAGTGGCCGCGCAGCAAACAGAAGGGTGGAGATAATTTTTACGAGGAAGAAATAGGTTAGTTGTACGTAATACGTTTTACGTTGTAAGTTTCTAAACGCTGTGTTAGCCGTGAACGTAAAACTAACTAAACAGCCTGTTTATGCATTAACACGTGAACTTAAAACGTATAACGTACAACGTATTACTTCTAAGCCTATTTCTTTTTCAGCGAATAATTCAACTTAAACCCCACCCCAAAGGATTTAAGATCTGTTTCACCCTGACCGATACCCGTTAACGGCAACTTTGCATAGGGCTGAATGACAAGGCTCACCTGGTCAGAAAGAGGCCTTTCCAGAGCAACACCAAGGTTAACCACACTCAGCAGATGTTTATTTTCATTGCGTACGGTATACTCCCTGCGTCCTGTTGGGAATGCCGGCGAAGGGTTATTATAGATGAAGTCGTATTTTTCAGAAAGCATAATATAGGATGACATACCCGCTGTTGCATATAGCTTATTCTGTGTTTTATCACTCAGGCGCAAGCTAAGATTCACCGGCACGTCTATCACTCTGCAATCAGCTTCTATCTGTTTCGAATAGCTGGTCCATGTGGCAAACGGCTTTTCTGTGACCTTATATGATGTCTTATCCGCAGAATATAGTTTTTTTGAATAGTAGACGCCCGTTCCTACACTCAATACCTTTCCGAGTCTGTAGCTTACGCCCATTCCCATGCTCATTCCCATATCTCCATTATCGATCCCTTTAACGGAATTAACGTCAGGGGACACGCCCAGGCTCAAAGCCCATTTGCCCGGAATGATGTTGGTTTGTATCTCAGGGGACTTAGGTTTAGTCACAGCTGTTTCTACAATATTGGCTGAAGCAGTTGATTTTTCAATATTCCGTTGACTGGCAAACATAACAGCGGAACTTGTTTGAATAGTCGCATACCGGGTATCAGTCAGGGAAGAACTTAATGAGGGCTGATCGGTAATAAATAGATCAGTGGAAGGGGACGAGACCTGATTTGAATTATTTTTTCTACTGTTCCTGCTCAATAAAGCAGTTCCTCTCAGAGATTCAAAGCTGATTTTAGCTACAACAGCCGAGGGGCTACCTGCAGACGAAGCATCGGTATCGCCAGGTTTAACTGAGTTAAGATTTGAATTCGTTTGGCCTTCTGCTTCCTTAACCTCATCCTGTGCCTTAACTATTTGTGGCTGCTGATTTTCAGTATCCGTTTTATCAGGAACAAGCCAAAGTGAAAGGAAAACCAGCAATGCTGCTGCAATTCCTGAAACTGGATAGATCCAGGCCATACCACCCCTTTTCGCTTCTGGTTTGAGAAGACGCTCCATTTCTTTCCAATTTTTCTCAGAGGGGTTAAACTCCGGAGGAGATTCAAGTCCCTGCTTGAAGAAATTGTCTGTATGGTTTTGATTCGTATTGTTCATTATCGTTATTATGAATAGGCCCTACGGCCCGTTCAGTTATTTGTTTCTGAGCGTCTAGCATGGCTATCAACTTCTGCCGAGCTTTAAACAGGTTGGATTTTGACGTGCCTGGTGAAATACCCAGCTGCACTGCTATTTCATCGTGGGTAAAGCCATCAATTGCATAGAGGTTAAAAACCGCGCGGTAACCGGGCGAAAGGGCCTGAACTAATTTGATCAGGTCGTCATAGTTTAACTTACTATCGATAACAGGATTTTCACCATATATATCCATTTCCGAGACATCGTCAGTTCCCGGATGCCGCAGCTGACTCCTGTAATGATCGATGGCCGTATTTGTCATGATGCGGCCAAGCCAGGGTAAAAAAGGCTTGTTTTGATCATAGCGATTGAGGTTTGTGAGAACCTTGAAAAACCCCTTATTCAGGATCTCGTCAGCCTCGTCCCGGTCGCGTGCATACCTCAGGCAAATTGCCATAGCAAAGCCGTAGAAATCATAGTATAATTTCTTTTGACTGGCCGTGTCACCACAGATGCAGCCCTCTCGGAGTTTATAAGGCAAAGGCTCCAGCGAGTTCTTCAATTTCCAAAGCTTTGATATATACACGAAAGTTAAATGGAATTGGTTGCTTTTAGAAGAAAATAAATAGGAAAACTTCCTACCCACAATTTCCAAGTATCACTTATATTTACAATCCTATAGATATATGAGTGAAGAAATAGAAAATACGGGTGCTGAAAATGCGCCTGCCGGTGATGAAGCTGTTCATAACGCAATCTCTCTTTCGGGTTTATATGAGAACTGGTTTTTAGATTACGCATCCTATGTAATCCTGGACCGTGCTGTGCCGCATATTCACGACGGTCTGAAACCTGTACAGCGCCGTATCCTCCACTCACTCAAAGAAATGGACGATGGCCGCTTCAACAAGGCGGCAAATGTGATCGGTAACACGATGAAGTATCACCCCCATGGGGATGCATCGATTGGTGATGCAATGGTACAAATTGGACAGAAAAACTTGCTGATAGATACCCAGGGTAACTGGGGTGATCCGGTAACAGGAGATTCAGCGGCAGCACCGAGATATATCGAAGCACGTCTTTCTAAGTTTGCGCTTGAAGTAGTTTTTAACCCTGACACCACCGAATGGCAATCCAGTTATGATGGCCGTAATAAAGAACCTGTTACACTTCCGGTAAAATTCCCTTTACTGCTTGCTCAGGGCGCGGACGGTATTGCGGTGGGACTAGCTACCAAGATAATGCCTCATAATTTTGTGGAGCTTATAGATGGGTCAATAGCAGTTTTAAAGGGGAATCGCCCCGATCTTCTTCCGGATTTTCATATGGGCGGAATGGCTGATTTCAGCAACTATAGCGAAGGTATGCGGGGCGGAAAGGTTCGGGTTCGCGCAAAGATAGTTGAACGGGACAAGAAGACGCTGGCGATTACAGAGATCCCATATACAACTACCACCGGCGGCCTGATCGATAGTGTAATTTCCGCGAATGATAAGGGAAAGATCAAGATCAAAAAGATCGAAGACAATACAGCGAAAAATGTTGAGATCATGATTCACTTAGCGCCGGGTATATCGCCGGATGTTACGATCGATGCCTTGTATGCCTTTACTGATTGTGAAGTCTCGATATCGCCTAACACATGTATCATCAAGGGCGAAAAGCCCTACTTTATGAGTGTGAATGATATCCTTATAGAAAGTACTCATCACACAAAAAACCTGCTCAAGCTGGAGTTGGAAATTAAGCTAGCAGAACTTAAAGAGAAGATCTTTTTCAGTTCACTGCTCAAAATATTTATTCAGGAAGGGATGTACAAGAATCCTGAATATGAAAGCTCTGGAAATTTTGAAACTGTAGTAGAAGTTCTCGATAAATTGTTCGAGCCATACTT
>NZ_JBBJNI010000032.1:19293-26057 GCF_037719425.1 Daejeonella sp.
AGATTATAAAAAACTTATCGATAAGCCGATGAGCAGCATTACCCGCTTTGATCTTAAGAAGTCAGACGAGCAGCTCAAATCCTTGGAGAATGATATCAAGGAAGTAAATAAACACCTGAAGCATCTGACGGATTACGCGATTGCATGGTTTGAAAAGCTAAAGCAGAAGTACGGGCCGGGACGGGAACGTAAAACTGAGATCAGGCAGTTTGATAGGGTAGAAGCGTCAAAGGTTGCTCTGGCAAACGTGAAGCTTTACATGAACCGCGAAGACGGATTCGTTGGGACAGGGTTGCGTAAAGATGAATTTGTTTGCGATTGTTCCGATCTGGACGAAATCATCGTGTTCCGGGAGGACGGTAAGTTCAATGTATCTAAAGTTGCAGAGAAGACCTTTGTTGGCAAAGGTATTCTGCACGCTCAGGTATTCAAGAAGAATGATGAGCGAACGGTTTATAATATGATATACCGGGATGGTGAAAGCGGGACCTCGTACATCAAGCGATTCTCAGTACTTGGGGTTACCCGGGAGAAGGAATACGACCTGACCAAAGGTGCCAAGGGATCGAAAACGCTTTATTTCACGCCAAATCCAAACGGTGAAGCTGAGATCGTAAGTGTTCAGTTAAAGCCGCATTCCAAGCTTAAGAAATTACAATTCGATATTGATTTTGCAGAACATGTGATAAAGGGGCGTAGCTCCATGGGGAATATCGTGACGAAGTATCCTGTTAAAAAAGTGGTGCTGAAGAGTAAGGGCGTTTCTACTCTTTCAGGCCGTAAGATCTGGTATGATGAGATCCTCAAACGCTTAAATGTCGATTCAAGAGGGAAATATCTTGGTGAATTTGATGGGGATGACCGCATACTAACGGTTGAAAAACATGGCATTTATGAACTAAGCAGCTTCGACCTTAGCAATCATTTTGATGATCATCTTCTGCTTATTGAGAAGTACAATCCGGAAAAGGTTTTCACAGCGGTGTACATAGAAGGAAAATCGAGCAGCCATTATTTAAAACGGTTTGTCCTGGAAAATTCTTCTATTGGCAGGAAAATGAGCATAATTGGTGAAGAAGGCGGATCCAGATTAATATTGTTCACGGGACTGCAAAAGCCAAAAGTAAATGTTGAAATCTTAAAGGGCAAAACTAAAATATCAGAAAGCCTGGAAATGGATCTTGCGGAAACCATTGAGGTTAAAGGTATGAAAGCCCTGGGTAACCGCCTTTCTCCGCATGATGTGAAATCTGTTGATCTGATAGCCCCTTCAGAATTGGAATTGGATGATGTAGTAATTTCAGACCCTATTCCCGTGAATGCTGGGGAAGTGTATGTAGAGGTTCCTGGTGTGCATACCGCCACGCCAATTTCTTCCATGGCAATAGATCTTGATGTCGATCCTGAAATACCAGAAGCAAAAGAGATAGAAGAAATCCAGCCTGAAGAACCTTTAGCGGAAGCAGAAGAATCTCCTGCACAAGGAGAAATTGAACCAGAACAGCCGGTACATCCTGCAGAAAAAGTCTCTGAACCAAAACAAGCAGTAACCAAACAGGCAGAAGAACCTAGAGCTGCTAAAAAGGTCGATTTTGAGATCACTAACCCTGAAGATCTGGATATAGATGACAAGGGGCAGTTGGGGTTATTTTAATTGAAAGTTGAAAACGGAAAACTGAATCGATAGATCATATCTATCGGTGCTTTAGCTCATTGGTACGTATGCTTCAACTTTCAGTTTTCAGTTTCCCAGTTCCACTATTTAATTTTTGAACCAAACTCCTTCGTAAACTTCGCCAGCTTGGGCTGAATAACGTAAGCACAGTAGCCCTGCTCTGGGTTATTGTTGTAATAGTTCTGATGATAATCCTCGGCTGAGTAAAATTCAGAAATGGGGGTTATTTCAGTAACTATAGGGCGATCGAAAACCATTTCCTTTTCAAGCTTATTGATCATGCTTTCAGCCGCAGCTTTTTGCTCAGGATTTTCGTAAAATACAACTGAACGATATTGCGTACCTGCGTCATTGCCCTGCCTGTTTAACGTGGTAGGATCATGAGTTTTAAAGAATACAAGCAAAAGGTCATCAAAACTGAGTTGATTTTCGTCGTATTCTATTTGTATGATTTCGGCGTGACCCGTATCGCCATTGCAAATATCTTTGTAGGTAGGATTGTCTTTTTGGCCGCCCATATAACCCGAAACTACCTTGGTTACACCTTTTAAGTTTTGAAAAACGGCCTCTGTACACCAAAAACAGCCGCCGCCAAATGTTGCTTCCTCCATAATGAGTTATATGTTGTAAGTTCTACGCCTGCCTGCCGTCAGGCAGGTTATAAGTTGCGACGCTACCCAGTGCCGGCAATTCCCGAACGGTATTGAATATATCTTAAGTGGTGAAGAGACCTTCCAAATTTAGTAGGCTCACTCTCCACTCTCAACTAACTATTGATACTGAATATAACTAGGCTGCGGTTTAAGCTTCATTAATTCAGCAGGAGTCATTAAACGATTAGGGGCTTTTTTAAGGTCATTCTTGTAGAATATCTTAAATCCTGAGAACTGCACTGGCTCATTATAAATGAAATAGCGGTGTGTGCCTAATTTAAGATCAGGTTCGCCCCAGCCGTCCATGTGCATTACAATCTGTACTTCCGGCCTAAGCTTGATGTTCTTGGAGTTGGTAACCATCTTGCCGGTAAAACGGTGAACTACAAATATTTTTGGAGGCAGGTTATTAGCCTTTACAAGTTTTGCAAGATAATCTGTTACGTAATTGATCTCCGAAGCATCATATGTACCGATTTTTCTGCCAGGTAAAATGCCGCCTTTCATGGAGAATTCAGGGTCGATGCCCAAATGTACATTTGGCCTTATCAGATACTTCTCCAGACGCGGCAGCTCTTCACGGATCGTGCTTAAGGCAACCTGGATATCAAGGAATACAATCATATCTTTCTTCATTGCAGCAATTTTAAAGACAGAGTCGATCTGTTTATCGGGCATGCGGTTGCGATATTTGCCATCCTTCCCGGGATCGCCTGCCGCTACCACAGCTATATAATGCAGCGCAGGCTGAACAGGTGTCGATGGGTCAATTTTCTCCCATTTAGCAACTTCTGCGTAAAGCATGCGAAGCATTTCTTTTGGTGCATATTCACCAAGGGCACCCATTTTTTTTGAGTAAAGGTTACCGTAATAAGTTACTACACGCTTAAAGGGCAGAATTGCCCCCGGAAGAGGGTAAGGCTGATTTTTCACTGGCCACTTACCGGTTGTATCACCGTTTGCCAGCTGCTTCATCTTTTTATTATACGCAGCCGTATCAATCGGCGGGTATTCGCTTGAAGTAGCTTTTTGCTCACTTTCCGTTTCCTCTGTTTTTGTCGAATCTTTAACGGCTGCTTTTTCTGAAGCCTTAGTGCCTGACTCTGAGCATCCTGTAAAGCCTTCACTTACTGCAACGCCAATAATTAAGGTAATCTGTTTTATATTCATCTTCTAGTTTTTCTTATATCCCGGCTCCATACAGAACCATATCAATTACTGTTTGTTTGTGCTCAAAAGTCATTAATTATCAACTTACCGTAGAAAGTATTGAAACCCATTCGATGCGATGACGCAGAAGAAATAGGTTGATCCGATGTTTCAAAGAATTTGTTTTTCGGCAAAATAGCTTAGATAAAAATGAATAACAAGATAATCTTTAATTCTTTAGGCCCCTTTAAAGAATTTCCCAAATACCCCCAGCGGTAATTTACATCCCGACGTCGCCTGTAAATATAGTTCGCCCGATTCGAGGTTCTTCACTCCTGGGAATGAAGATCGAATAAGATTATCTACTATAACGGACGAAAACCCAAGGGAATATGTATTCAGGATCAAAAAGTGTTCTTCTTCATCCAATAGAGCTACCACATCCTGCATCATCTCCTGAATATTATCTTCCAGCTTCCATTTTTCGCCATTAGGGCCGTGACCATAAGCAGGGGGATCTAAAATGATCCCGTTATATTTTTTGCCTCTTTTAACTTCCCTCTTAACAAATTTAAGAGCATCCTCCACGGTCCAGCGGATATTGTCGAGCCCTGATAACGTTTGATTTTCATTAGCCCAACTCACCACCTGTTTAATGGAATCGACATGTGTAGTTTCTGCTCCTGCAGCACGGGCCGCCAAAGAAGCACCGCCGGTATATGCGAACAAATTAAGAACTTTAGGCTGACTCGTTTTAAAGGCTTTGACACTTTTAATAATATAGTCCCAGTTAACAGCCTGTTCAGGAAAGATTCCAAGGTGTTTAAAAGATGTCATTGCTAGCCTGAACTGGAGGGTTATATCACCATTCTGGTACTTAATATGCCATCTGTCCGGTGTTTTCTGATCTTTCTTGATCCATTCTCCGGAAGTTGCAGAACGTCCTTTAAACCGTATGTGATGCTGTTTAGTCCACTCGCTTTCCGGCAGCCCCTTTACCCATACCGCCTGTGGCTCCGGACGGATCAGGATGACGGTCCCAAAACGCTCTAATTTTTCAAAATCACCGCAATCGATGAGTTCGTAATCTTTGAAATTTGAGGGGGTTAATAGTTGGATCATTAAGTATAATTACTTATCGGATCATCGAAGGGATCTGATGAGTTGACGATTATTTTTTATTCTTTTGCAATGCCCGCATAAACTTGCTGGCGAAAACAAAGTCGTTTAATTCTTCATTGTCGGTATCCGAGATCTCTTTGTTAGATCCTTCCCACCACTTTTCACCCTGATGCAGGAATATAATATTTTCACCAATGCCCATTACGGAATTCATATCGTGCGTTACAACGATTGTGGTTGTCTTATATTCCTCCGTGAGTTCCTGGATCAGATCATCTATCACAATCGATGTTTTCGGGTCAAGCCCTGAATTCGGCTCATCTACAAAAAGGTATTTCGGGTTCATTGCAATTGCACGCGCAATGCCGACACGTTTTTTCATCCCTCCTGAAAGTTCGGCTGGAAATAGTTTGTTCTTGTCCATGAGGTTGACCCGCTCAAGACAAAAATTCACCCGCTCAAGTTTTTCTTTCCGATGCTGATGGGTGAACATATTCAGGGGGAACATGATATTTTCCTCAACATTCATCGAATCAAATAGTGCTGAACCCTGAAAAAGCATTCCAATTTCGGTTCGGATCTCAATCCTCGATTCAAAATTCATCCGGGTGAAATCTCGACTATCGTAGATTACCGAACCTTCTTCCGGCTCGTGCAATCCTACCATGCACTTTAAAAGTGTGGTTTTTCCTGAGCCTGAACCGCCAATTATCAGGTTACACATGCCTTCTTTAAATTCGGCAGATATACCTCTTAATACGTGATTTTCACCAAAGGTCTTATTTATATTCTTTACCTCTATCATAGCAACAACTGGGCAATAACATAATCAGAAAAAAGGATCGCGATACAGCTGATAACAACTGCTTTGGTACTTGACTGGCCAACTTCAAGTGCACCACCGCTGGTATAGAATCCTTGATAGGCAGATACCGAAGTAATTATGAAAGCAAATATAACTGCTTTTACCATAGACACCGTAAATGTGAAAGGGTTAAAGTCAGTTGTAAGGCCAGTGATAAAATCCTGTGCCGTTACAGCACCAGAGGCAGTTCCTGCCAAATATCCGCCAATAATACTAAGCCCGATCGAAATTATCACGAGCATCGGAATGGTAACTATTCCGGCAATTATCTTAGGCAGAATAAGATATCCGGGTGAGTTAATTCCCATAATCTCTAATGCGTCAATTTGTTCCGTCACACGCATCGTTCCTATCTGGGAGGAAACACTTGAACCCACCTTACCCGCAAGGACAATAGCGGAAATTGTAGGGCTTAACTCCAGAATTGACGAATCCCGGACGATACCCCCGATGACAGATTTTGGAATTAAGTCACTGACTAATTGAAAAGCTGTCTGTACTGTGGTTACCGCCCCGAGAAAAACTGATATGATGGCAATGATGCCTAAAGAACCGACACCGATGGAGTTCATTTCGTGGAAAATTTCCCTCCTGTAAATATTCCATTTTTCCGGGCGACGAAATACTGCTTTTAATAATAATATATATCTGCCTAAAGGATGGAATATCATTTGGATCCGTTTAATTTAAAGAATATACAATAATAATACAAAAATATCATCCCTTCAGGAGCATGCGTCTTAAATTGCACTTCAGCCACAAATTTCCTTGATTGTAAGTGCTCCCTTCGTTGATTTTGCTATTTTTAGCCAATGAACGCTATTGTAACCGGTGGAACCAAAGGAATAGGCAGAGCAGTAGTCATGCTTCTTGCTGCTAACAATTATAATGTCGCTTTGTGTGCCAGAAATGATTCTGAGATTCAAATCTTCCGGAAGGAACTAAGCGAAGAGTACCCTGAATTAAGTTTTTACGGTCTGGCTGCAGATCTGGAAAATCAGGCTGAAGTAGAAGGGTTTGCCGATTTCGTGCTTAAAAACCTGGGCACTGCCGACGTGCTTGTAAATAATGCAGGCTTATTCATACCATCCGGCCTGATGGAGGAAGAAAGCGATGCTCTGGAGCGCCAAATGAAAGTCAATGTTTATACACCACATTTTCTCTCGAAGTTTTTTGTCAAAAACATGGTTGGAGACAATCAGGGCCATATCTTCAATATCTGTTCTATCGCATCGCTCACACCGCTTGTAAGCTGCGCTTCCTACAGCATAACGAAAACCGCCTTGCTCAGTCTCACCAA
>NZ_JBBJNI010000032.1:26067-30381 GCF_037719425.1 Daejeonella sp.
TTTTGAGAGAGGAGTTACTCAATTCAGGCATTAAAGTAACAGCCGTGCTGCCCGGAGCCACCCTTACTGATTCCTGGTCTGGCACTACCCTGCCGCCTGAACGTTTTGTGCTTGCTGACGACGTGGCAAAGGCTATGTTAAACTGCCTTTCAATGAGTGCAGGGGCTAATGTTGATGAAATAATTATACGTCCCTTGAAAGGCGAAATTTGAAAGCTGTCAGTCTTGGTTCCTGGTTCTTGGTTCCCTCCTTTCTCTTTCACCGACATTTTACCACATTTTACCGAGAACTTGGCATAGCCTGCCTATTTGCTGTCTAGAAGATGTGATTCTTAGTTTAGTTTTGATTTGTCAACGGGGCGGTAACCATCACAAACCAGTGGCTAACAACCAACAACTAATAACAAACAACCAAAAACTAATAACCAACAGAAAATGGAAAAGAAACTACAACGGAATGAGCAGGAAAAAACGATAGCAGGAGTGTGCGCCGGACTTGCTGAATACTTTGATGTGGACGTAACCTGGGTCCGCATTGCATTTGTGCTTGCCGTATTGGCTGGCTTCTCAGGAGTTTTGGCTTACCTGGTGTTATGGATAGCTGTACCAGTTAAACCATATGTTCCAAACTACGGTCAGTTTAATGCTGATTATAAAGTTTACGATAACGCGGCAAACCCAAACGGACCCATCAATGATCCGGCTTTTGCGGGAATTCCTTACCCTGAAAAGAAGAAATCCGGGAACGGTGCTATTATTATGGGAATTATATTCGTGTTCTTCGGGGCGTTCTTTCTAATGGATGAATTCAACTTTGTACCTTACTGGCTTGAATTTCACAAGTTATGGCCGCTGGTGTTCATTATCCCAGGGATAATGATGATAACTAACGCTAATAAAAAAACCTGGAAAGAGGAGTGGAAAGAAAAACAACGTACAGATCAGGAGGCTCAGGTAGCAGCCCAACAGGCAGATGCTCTAGTTACCGAAGAAGTTGTTATTATTAAAGACGAAAATTCAAATAAAGAAGCATAAAAATAAGGGCAGCTCGCTGCTCTTATTTTACAAGCATAAAAAAGAAATATAAAATTATGAAAACCGAAAAAATAATCTGGGGCCTGATCTTCATCTTCGTTGGAACTGTGTTCATGCTCGATAACTTTAACGTGATTAATTTTTACTGGGGGTCAATATGGCGGTTCTGGCCGATCATCTTCATCCTGATCGGTACAAACATGCTCTTAAGCAGATTCGCTAACAATACGACTGCGCCAATATTTGCAGCTTCGATTACCGTGCTGGTACTCACTTTTATTGCATATCAGGGCTCTATTCCGCAGAAGGACCGTGGTTGGTTTCATTATAATTCTGGTCACGACCGTAATGATGAAAATGTAAACTGGAGTAATGCAAGCGTGTTTTCCGAACCTTATACTGGATCGAAGTCAGCCACTTTGAATATCCAGGGCAGCGCAACGTCATACGAGCTTATGGATACAACCTCGATGCTCTTCCAGGCAGATGTTAAAGAGGCCACCGGCGGATACTCATTAGAGAAAACCATCCTTGATTCGGTTGATGTGCTTAATTTCCGCAAAAGGGATAAAAACGGCCGCGGTTTCAAAATGGACGACATGGAGAGCAACGAAACGCGGCTTAGGTTAAATGCAAACCCGGTCTGGGACATCACTGTAGAAATGGGAGCAGGTGAAACCAATTTCAATCTTGAAAACTTTAAGGTACGTCAACTTCGTTTTGAAGGAGGAGCAGCTTCTTTTGAAGCAAAAATTGGCTCTAAACTGCCTCTATCCGATGTGACAGTAGAAACTGGTGTTGCAAGTGTAGAGATAGAAGTGCCGAAGGAATCAGGATGCCGTATTGTTGTTGATAGCGGCCTGTCTTCAAAGGACTTTAACGGCTTCATAAAACAGGCTGATGGAACTTATAAAACCAGCAATTACAACACTGCTGTAAATAAAGTGAATATCAACCTGAAAGGTGGATTATCTTCATTCGAAGTAAAAAAGTATTAAATATATTTGTTACAGCCTGAGGCGGAAGCTTCCCGGATATAAGGGGAGCTTCCGTTTTGCGTATAAGGAGAATGGAAGAGTATAAAGTTGTCATAAAAGGTAAACCCGAAGGCCCATTTTCGTTTGAACAGTTAAAGGGCATGAAGATCAAGTCCGGAACTTTTGTCAAGACAGAGGACATGGACGACTATAAGGAGGCGCATGAGATCCCTGAACTATGCGAACTGTTTGGGATAAAGGCCCAGATAAGAAAACCGCAGTACTTTGCTTCCCTTGATGTTCGCCTTCTTGCAATTATCATAGACTATTTCATCGTCTTCGCGATCTATTGCGTACTGGCTACAATAGCTGTGCTTTTCGTTGGGGAGCGGGATGATAGGATCATTGTAGCACTTTCGGGGCTGGGGATTATCCCTATAGCAAAAATGATCTATAGTATAATCGCGGAGGCGTCGGACAGACAAGGAACTTATGGAAAATTTCTAATGGGCTTGAAGGTGACTGACGAATTCGGGCTGCCCATAAACCTCGGCCAATCAGTGGTAAGGAATTTATCAAAGCTTATTTGTGTCGCGACCCTGGGATTGGGATACGCTTTCGGGTTTTTTGATAAACGGCAGCAGTGTATTCATGATAAAATTGCTGGGACTTTGGTGATAAAAGATAGATTGATTTAGTTGAGAGTATTTTCCATGGTTTACCTGCTCATAAACTAACGGCTTGTCTGGAAGAATACAGGCATAGTATAGGCTACCCTAACCGGCTGGCCATTGTCAATCCCTGGTTTCCACTTAGGGCTGCTCTTTAAAACCCTAACAGCTTCCTCATCAGCACCTCCTCCGATACCTCTAAGAACTTTAATATCTGATGTGCTGCCATCCTTCTCTACAATAAAGGCCAGAATGACCCTTCCGGTGATATTTTTCCTTCTAGCCTCATCAGGATATTTTAAATTGGCTGTGAGATATTTCCCCCAACCCGGCATGCCGCCCGGAGGATCTGGAAGAATGTCAACACTAGCAAAATCATTGACGCCCGCGGGCAGCGATTCCCTGGGGTTTACGGTGGCAGTAGTTGTTCCTGTTTGTTGGCTAAGCTGAAAAAATATAGGCATAGTATACGCAACTCTTACTGCCCTGCCGTTTTGTATGCCTGGCTTCCATTTGGGGCTCGTACTTAGAACTCTGACCGCTTCTTCATCCGCACCTCCCCCGATACCTCTCAAAACTTTAATGTCTGATATGCCGCCATCCTTCTCTACGATGAAACTCAAAATGACCCTGCCGGTAATTTTTTTACTTTTTGCTTCGGCTGGATATCTTAAATTCGCTGTGAGATATTTCCCCCAACCTGCCATGCCGCCTGCAAATTCTGGAAGAACTTCAACACTAGAGAACTTTTCGACGCCAGCAGGCAGAACCGTTTTTTGATTTGCACTTGGATAGGGAGCTTGCGCTGATGGATAAAGTGAGAAAATGATCGGTAGACTATGGGCTACCCTGGCAGGCTTCCCATCTTTTGATCCGGGAATCCATTTTGGACTATTTTTAAGCATCCTCACTGCTTCTTCATCGGCGCCTCCGCCGATTCCTCTAATGACCTTAATATCTTCTAACGTGCCATCTGTGTCTACCACGAAGCTTGCGATTACCCTCCCCTGGATATTATTGTTTCTCGCTTGCGCGGGATAAAATAAATTTTTCGATAAATAATCATTCCATGCTTTCATTCCTCCGGGAAATTGAGGAAGACCATCCTGAATTGATAATTCCGGATCTTGGATTTGCACAGGCACTGTCATACCGGCTTTTGGGCCGGTATCGGATGTTTTATAGGCTATAACAGTAACTTGCCCGACAAAATTCTTTGCGCTAGCATCAGGCGCATAATCGGCCTGAGTCTCATTTCCCATCAGGTTATAGTTAATGGCGATGGAATAATTTTCATCCGGGGCATCAACGTCAGCTGTAAATAAAGAAAGAGCCCTGATAACTTCCTCATCAATGTCCTTATGTAAGCTTTTTTCAATTTGGCCGCCGCTTATTTTCTTATTCCTGACTATGAAATTTGCTACAACGATACCCGTGACATTAATGTCTCTTGCCGATTTAGGGTATTTTAGATTTCGGGTCAAATGTTTCTTGAAAACGCTGTAATCCGGCGCGCTCACGCCTTTTTCATCGTCGTCGCCCGGGCTAAATGTTGTGGAACGGGCTGATTCTTTTGCCGGTTCAGCAGCAGGTTTATTAAGGTCAAGCGCCGACATGATCTTATTGCTGGTC
>NZ_JBBJNI010000033.1:0-15766 GCF_037719425.1 Daejeonella sp.
CCATATCGCTAATTTACTAATTTTATTAGTATTTAACAAGTGACTACTTCAAAAAGATTATTTAGAAACTGCCCCAACTGACCAGGTTGATAACTCTTCAGTTTTTACAACAAGCAGTAATGCCAATACGTCTTTGAATGGTATTTACAGATACATGTTCCAAAGATATAGCGCTCAAAACCAGCCCGGTGTTGGTGGCATATTCTTAAACCTGGACTTTATGGGCGATGATATCGGGCAGACTACGGCTGCCTGGTATTCAGATGAAGCAGGATCCTGGCTATCACACAGAGCAGATAATAGTGCTTTAGTAAGTTATTCTTACAGGCTTTTTTATAGAATTATTGGTAATGCAAACTTCATTATTGATAATATAGAAACTTCTGCCGGAAGTGATGATGATAAAAAGAAGATAAAAGCGGAAGCTTTAACTTTAAGAGCTTATGGACATTATTATTTAGTACAAATGTTTGCTAAAAGATATGATGCCACTACCAAGCCTAATGCACAGTTGGGAGTACCTTTGTTAATTTTATCGACGGACACAAACAAGCCCCGAGCTACGGTGGAAGAAGTTTACACTCAAATTAACAAAGATTTGGATGAAGCAATCGCGTTAAATATTTCCACGCGAATTAACAAGAGTCATATAAATGTTTCGGTTGCGAAAGGTTTAAGAGCAAGGGTTGCTTTAACCATGCAGGATTATCCCAATGCTATTAAATTTGCGAAGGAGGTGATAGATGCTGGAACATTCCCTTTGATGTCAGCAACTGAATATCAATCAGGCTTTAATGATGCCCAAGCTATCGGCGAATTTATGTGGGCTTCAATTCCAGCGGCAGATCAAGCCGATACTTTTGGTTCTTTCTTCTCTCAAATAGCATATAACGCTAATACGACGTATATGAGGGGAAATCCAAAACGCATTAATTCTGCAACCTATGATAAAATTTCTGCTACTGATGTAAGAAAGAAAATGTGGGAACCAGCTCCTACACCGACAAATTTTCCTTTACCTTCTGTATCTTTTCAAAGATTCCCTTTTATGAGCAGAAAATTCTCAGTTAAAGTTGTTGGTCAGCCAACTTTAGGAGATGTACCCCTAATGAGATCTTCTGAAATGTATTTAATATTAGCAGAGGCTTATGCTAAAACAACTGGCGGTGATTTAAACGCCAGAACCACTTTATTTAGCTTAGTTACCAGGAGAGATCCAAACGCTGTTGTTTCAACTAACATTGGACAAGCGTTGATTGAGGAAATTTACCTTAACAGAAGAGTAGAATTGTGGGGTGAAGGTTTTAGATGGTTAGATCTAAAAAGATTAAACTTACCCCTGGACAGAACCCCCGCTGCATTTCCTAATTTTGTTCCTTTAACATCATCTGGTACTGTTTCTATCCCTGCTGGAGATCCAAAATGGCAATTTTTAATACCCAGGGCTGAAATGGAAGCTAATAAGAGCTTAGAGGGTCAGCAGAATCCGTAAAATTATTTCATTTTTATATAACGGGGCCTTCTATTAAAATAGAAAGCCCCTTTTTTGTACCTTATATCTATCAAAAATTGATTTGGATCCTGATTGATGTTTTGACGATTAAGTGAGGAGTTTAATAAGTATAAGGAGAGAAACCCAGAGGTTGTTCATAACAAAGGCGTAAGTGTATCCAAAAAGGGTTACATACAATTGTACTTGGTGGAAAAGAGATCTAATAAAGCTGTTCTCCAACTCTTTTTTTGAGACTAAACTAAAATGAATAGAATTGGTAAAATTGGTGCAAAGTATGGGACTGAATAGCCTTGACAATGATCGCTTTTATAGCGATCTTCAGTTATGGATATTTAAGTTTAATTGCTGTTTGTTCGTAACAATTAACCCGGTTGAGAAGGCTTACTTATCAACGTAATAAGTCAAAACTGCGCGTGTATTTCAATGTCAAGCTCTGGGTATCTAATAAATCCAGCAAATCTTTATCTTTAACAATATTAGCTACGATAAACAAACCATTATTCGCATTTTGAAGCCATCCGAATCTCGCATTTACAGAAGTAATTCTTGACCTGTTGTTGTATTGAACCAAACTCTGAACAAACATACGTGGCGTAAATGAGTAAGCCAACCGATTTCCGAGTACAATAGCTGTCAATTCTCCATTTGGCAGGTTTAATTTATTATGATTTATAATAACTGATGAATTAAACTTATCTCCAACTCTGGCTCTTATAGTGGCCCTTGTTGCTATTCTATTTCCTCCAAAGTATCCTCCTAATACTGTTTGAGTACTTAACGAAAGAGCTTTGTTCTGATTTGTCATCACGACAAGTTGCACTTCCTGATGCTTGTATTTTGACTTCGGCACTAAAACACCGAATATATTAAAATCTTTCAAGACCCCTTCGGTTGTAAAATTTGTTCCTGTATGAATTTCCAATCCACTTTTCCAAACCCAATGGTTGTCAATATGGAGGTATCCTGTAACTAAATTTCCATTAAAATCTGAATACTGTCTAAAGGAGATGTGAGGCCTGAGTTCTAAAATATTAAATAAATTATCTGGCCTCCATCTATGAAGGACCAGAAATTCAGGTTTTCTGAAAGCACTCCTTTGAAGAAAACCTACTTCCGGGTTGAATCCTTCGCCAACTTCGGTATAGGCAGCTCTCATTTCCCATCTTTCCCAATTGTAACTCCACTGTATTTTATATGAATGATCGGAGTTGGTAATCCCAGGAGTTGCGCTCTTAGCTAAGAACCCACTTATTTGTGCTTTTTGGCCCAGTCCCCATTTCCCGTCTACTGCCATAACGTGATTGTAATCAGAATTGCCTCCACCCAGCCCAGTTCTGTTTATAAAAGCCGCTCCGATTGAAGATCTGTTTTTTGGAAAATCGTGATTTACCCTCGCCATATTAAAGCTATTTTTTTCTATGCCCAAATTTTGGACATCATCAGTAAACATGCTTAACAATCCTACGTTAGTTTGTCCTATTTTACCTGAAACTCGTCCTCCTCCTATTATAGGTACAATATTCCCCTTTGCACCAATTCCAATTTTACGACTGAAAAATAAATCCACTTCCCCTGGACTACCCACTGTAAATTGACCCGCATTCTCCAGGAAAAATGGCCGCTTTTCCGGGAAAAACAAGTTGAATCGATCCAAATTCACTTGCTCGTCATCCACTTCGACCTGAGCGAAGTCGGTATTGTAGGTTAAGTCGAGTGTCAAACCAGGTGTTAGGCTATATTTCAAATCCATTCCAACCTCGAAATTCGTATCGGTTTTATTAGGTTCCTTGGCCTTGTTGTTGACTACCTGAGTAAGTGCATAGGGAAATATTTTAAAATTACCGGGATTTTTAAGGCTTAGTCCGTTTAATTTGCCGGCCATAGACAATCTTTTCAGATCGAAGCCTATTGGAATTGTTGCCCAATAAGCCGTTTCACTGGTTTTGCTAATGTTCCTTTCAAAATTTATCCCCCAAACCAGATTTTCTCCTGCTGTAAATCTTAGAGAGCTTAATGGAATTGCGAACTCAGCACTCCATCCATAATCTCCAATTTCGGATTTGACCTCCCAATCTGCGTCCCAGTTTAAATTTGTACCCCCGATTACGCCTCCTTGCTGGCGATTTGTATTTCTATTTCCCTGGCCTTCATTATCAATTTGAGCATCATACTCCATACCATCTGCATTGGTTCCGAATAAAAATCCATTCTGAGTGTCGTTATAGGTATCGAGGATAAATAGAAAGCTATCATCATCTGTAAGATCGGCATCTCTTCTCGAGTCGGAAACTACTATTGCCTTCGGATTACTATCATAACAGATTGCAGACACATAAAACATTTTGTCTGTATATGCAACCCTTATCACTGTCTTCTCGGAAGCCGGAGCGCCGATGTTAGGTTTGATTTGTGTTAATTCACCCAGGGGTTCTAGACTTTCCCAAAATAAATCACCGATTACTTTTCCGTCTATAATCGGGTCTTCATTACGTAAGTTCGCTTGAACAGAAGGCCGGCTCGTAATTTGATTTGCTGTTCGGTTTTCTTGAGCATTTGTGTAAAATGAACAAAGCATCATTAAGACTAGAAGCCATGGATATTTAGTTTGAACGATCATATATATGAGAAAAGTAGTTTGTTATGTAATTTGGTAAACTTAGTTTTATATTCACTTAAACCCACACAGGCCCAGTTATTTATACATTATTAACATAAGATTGTTACTTGGCGATATTTCCCCGGTTTCCTCGCCTGTTCCGGACTATCGCATATGGAATAACAGTTTGTTTTGCGTAAATTCCTTGAATTGGTACGGCCATCATTGTGAGTATATAGAAAGTAAATTTATATTGGTTAGGTTAGGTTAAATACTAACTAGTATGCTTCATAAGCTCATCGGTGATTTGCCTGTTTGAGTCACATTGGATAGAAGTTGCACATAAGATAAAGCGTATTTATTATTGCGAAAGGTTTTTCAACTATATTTAAATAAACTATAAACTATGTTCAGATATATTATGTTCCTTATTTTACCGCCGATGCTGATTTCGCGAAGTTCAGCTCAAACAGTAATTCCTCTTTATACTGGCAAAATTCCTAATTCTATTGGCGCACCTGATATAGAGAAATCTGATACCTCAAAAACCAGCGGTAGAATCGGAATCCAGAAAATATCAAATCCTACGTTAAGGGTCTACCTGCCAGCAAAAGAAAAGGCGACCGGTGCAGCGATAGTTATTTGTCCGGGTGGCGGGTATTCAGGCCTGGCTATCACTCATGAGGGTTATGAGGTGGCTGCTGAATTCAATAAAATAGGGGTAGCGGCTTTTGTACTAAAATATCGCTTGCCAAATGACAGGATAATGGTCAGCAAGGAAACCGGCCCCTTACAGGATGCACAGGAAGCGATCAAGATGGTTAGAAAACATGCAAAAAAATGGAATATTGATGCGAACAAGGTAGGTATTATGGGATTTTCGGCCGGCGGACACCTGGCTTCGACTGCAGGGACGCACTTCACCATCGCAGTGACAGAAAATAAAGACAACATTAATTTACGCCCTGATTTTATGATGCTGATCTACCCGGTGATCAGTTTTTCAGATAGCTTAACGCACAAAGGAAGCCGCGATAACCTTCTGGGACAAACGCCATCAGGTGAAAAGAAAATGCACTATTCAGCTGAACTTCAGGTGAACGGCCAAACTCCCCCTGTATTTCTCGTTCACGCACAGGATGATAAAACGGTTAAAGTAGGAAATAGCATTAAACTCTATGAATCACTGACTAAAAATGGTATCCCAGCAGAAATGCATCTTTATCCAAAAGGTGGACATGGCTTCGGATTGATTAATAAGACTTCCAATGACTTGTGGATGCAACACCTAAAAAACTGGATGATAGCAGGTAACTGGATCAAACCATAAAGCGGGTTTAAATAGTAAACCTAATTCATTTATTTCAAGGAAGCGATCAGTTTCTCATTCATAGTTACATAGTCTGCGTTCTGGGCTTTTTTAGCCAGCTCTATCGATTTATTAGCCGCAGCTATCGCTTCAGCTTTTTTACCCAGCTTAGCGAGGGTATTAGCCCGTTGGTGTTGCATCCAGTATGCTGTAGGATTTGATTCCACAGCTTTATCAAACCATACCAATGCCTGGTTCAGATCCTTGCCATTTTCCAAATAATACATTGCCGCATTAAAGTAGGGCTTCGTATCTTTTTCCATGACATTTTTAATCTGGGCCATTACTTTGGATTCTACATCTGTTGAAATTCCAACATCCACTCTTTTATTTTCCCATAATATTTGCAAATCACAGCTATTGGCGGTGATGTTGCCAAACCCTATAGTAAACGTTTCAGTGTTGAAAGGAAGGTTTACTGGTTTAACTTTTACACGTACTATATCCTGATCCTGTTTGTAGGCTGCAGGGCTGGTTACGTCAGTTTGTTTTGAAATAATAACAGTCCATTCATTTGCTTCCGGAATGGTAAGCAAACCATATTTACCGGCCATTATTTTTGTGCCTCCTATAGTAACTTCTTCGCCAAATGTTAGTGTGGTAGCAGTGTTTGCACCGGTACGCCATACTTTTCCGAAAGGAACCACATCGCCAAATATTTTACGTCCTTTCATACCCGGGCGGGAGTAAGAAAGTACAATGTTTGCCAGTCCAAAATCCTGGTTTACGGTAGTTGTAGGCGAAGGAGCCGGTGTTTTTAACGTTTGAGCATCGGAGCTTGCAAAAGAAAAAATTGCAATAGCGCCGGCTAAAAGAAGTTTTTTAATCATGGCGTTTGTTTTTGATAGTTAAAGGTAAGCTAATTAAGGGTGTTCTAAAAATTCATTTTTCAGTATATTTATCAAAGTTTGTTTTGGCGAATTTAGAATCGTTGCGACCCGCAATACAATTATGAATTTATTAAACTATTTCATAGCCCGTCTGATTTCATTAAGAAACAATGTAATTTTCACCTTTGGGTCGCCTTTGCCCAGGGTTTCAAGCGGAATATACCCGCGATAGCTGGATTCCTGAATTATCGCCATCAGTTTTTTCACGTCAGTTTTTTGCTCAATACCATTCATGTACAGATTTTCTTTTAATTGCCAGCTGATCGCGTATGGAATTGTCTTTTTTATTTCCTGATAGGCATCGTTACGAAAGCTGCCAATATCCAGAATCAGCCCAAACCAATCGGAATTGACACGTTGGATGATTTCAATGGTTTGATCGGCCGTTTTAAGAAAATCGTGATGATTTTGTATTCCCACAACCACCCCATGAGCTTTCCCGAATTCAACACATTCCCTGAGGCTTTCGACCAGATAATCAACCACTTTTTCGCGAGGGATATGTTTAACATCAGCTGTTCCGGAGAAAACCCGAATAACAGGAACTCCCAGTTTTTCGGCAGCTACAATCCAATTTTTCACCAACGCAACGCTTGCTTTTCGCCTGGCCGGATCTGGATCGGTAAAATCATTTCGCACACCTGTGCCGCTGATTTCAAGTCCAAGCAAAAAAGCTTTTTGTTTGATGTGGTACAAATATTCATCGGAAGGAACCTCCGGATAACCCGGGAAATAGTATGCAGTAATATCTACAGCATCAAACTGATTGGCGGCGCAATACTCCAATAATTCATCCAGATTCATTTCCCCGTTCATCAGCGGATCGTTGAACGAATAGGCATTCAGGCTGGTCTTTAATTTCGGTGGAAGTTTTTGTTGCGACATTCCTGTCAAAGGAAAACTTACCACCAAAAGAAAAAGGATCACAATTAACCCAAATTCAGACTTACGATTTCTGTTCATATGCTCCTATTTAAGCTTCACAGCCTTTCCCGTTTTAGCACTCTTTTTTGCCGCTTCCAATATTTCAACTACAATCATATTATTTTCAAGGGAAGACAGGTCATACTTTGGAAGTGCAATCTCCTTTCTCACCAGGGCAGCAAAAAGCGAAAATGGGTCGTTGTAAGGAGTTTCCAGCTTTTTTAAACTTTCTTTTCGCTCTGTTTTGTCGTTTGTCAGGCGCATTCTAATATCTGTGCCGTTATCGGCAATAACATATCCGGTTTTACCATAAACCTCCATATCTTTTCTGCTGAACGGCCAATTCCATGATGCCTGGATTATACCCTGCATTTTTGGATATTTCAGAAGAATAGTGGCTTCATCGTCAACCTTTGGATAAATGTCGGGTTTGATCTGTTGTGTTATGGCTAATACAGATTCAGGTTTTGCTCCACCGGTGAGCCAGGTGAGTAGATTAGCACCGTAGCAACCAAAATCTATAATGGCACCTCCACCATTTTGAATGGGATCGGTTAACCACTCTAAAAATTCTTTATTTACACCAATTTCCTGTGGACCCTGGTGCCCGTCATGTATAACCACTTTTCTTAACTCACCTATATCCTTATTTTTATTAGCTATTTCATACGCTTTATGGTTGCTGGCATACCATGTAGTTTCATAGTTAGTCAATAGAAGTATTTTGTATTTATCAGCAAGTATTTTCATCTTTTGGGCATGTTCAACGCTTACGGCCAAGGGTTTTTCAACCATCACATCTATGCCATAAGGTGCGCAGGCTTGTACTACCTCAAGGTGCTGATATATAGATCCAAATGCAGCAACTATTTCTGGCTTTGTCTGGGAGATCATTTCAGCCATTGAAGTAAAAACGATGTTCATGCTGTAGCCGTATCGGTCAGAATACCGCCTGGCTAAATCTTTATTGGGCTCTACTATACCTACGATTTGAACATCACCACGATCTGGTCTGCCTAATAAGCCATGCACATGAGAGTGAGTGATCCCCGCAATCCCCATTCGAAGGGGTTTCTTCGTTTGAGCCAGCAATGTCGTAGTCAGTGAAACAAGTAGAATGAACAGGGCGAATTTTTTCATGTGTGGGATGCTTTTAGCTGAAAACACCGTTTAAAGTTTTAGCCAGTAAGGGTTTAGATAAAAAGCCTTTCACAAAAGGGCTGATTTCAGCCTTTTCTTTGTCTCTGTCATCTATTGATGAAGAAAGAATATAAATACTAAACTGTTGCTTTATTTTCGGGGAAAAATCTTTAAAAATATCTAAAACTTCCCAGCCATCAAGCACTGGCATATTAATGTCGAGGAACACCACGGTAGGCATTTCAGATCCTTCAGTGTTGTATGAATCTTTTATAAACTGAAGGGCCATTTCAGGATCGGTAAAAGTTTTAATATCTGCGTTGCCTGCAAATCTTTGCAAGGTAAATTTGCAAATCATATTGTTGGTAGGATCATCATCAATCACTATAAAACGTTCAGGTATTTCCATAATTTATAGTTTACTGGTTTATTTTTGCCCTACCCGGGATTAATTTGTTTTATTCGCTATAGTCAAACTCAATTATAAATTCAGCCCCCCTGCCAACCTCGCTTCGCACTGAAACTTTTCCTCCCAGTGTTTCTACCTGCGTTTTTACCATGTACAGGCCCATCCCCTTTCCTTCTATATTAGCATGGAAACGTTTGTATAAGCCAAACAATTTGTCGCCATGTTTTACCATGTCTATCCCGCTCCCATTATCATTGAAATTGATGGTTAATTTGCTTTCACTAAGGTGAGAGCTTATTTCAATCCTGGGATCAACATCCGGCCGGCGATACTTAATACTGTTTGAAATAAGGTTGTAAAATATGCTGTGCATATAACTTTTGATCGTATTAAATTTATCTATCTCCGCAAAATCTGTAGTGATCTGCACCTTACCTTTTTTTACAAGGTCATTAATGCTTAATGCAATATCGTCTACTAATGCTGAAAATATTATCAGCTATTTCCGTTCGTTATTTTCTCTTTTTGTTTGAAGGATAGTATTTAAATCTACAATAACATTTTCGAGGCGATTGGCATTGGAAATTAGCGCCTCTGCCAATACTGCTTTGGTTTCGGCGTCATGTAAGTCATCACTCAGTTCGCCGGTAAGGCCCACAATATTTGCCACGGGTGCCCTGAGGTTGTGCGATATAATATAAGAAAACTGCTCCAGATCGTGGTTGCGCTGAATTAAGTCGGCAGTGATTTGTAGCCGTTCTTCGTAAGCTTTTAAAACCTCGAATTCGGCTTTTTTTCTGGCGTCAATATCCTGAAAGCTGCCATATCTCTTCACCAATTTGCCATCAGCGAATTCTGCCTGGCCGATGTTCCTTACCCATCGCTCATTACCTTTGGCCGTAATGATCTGTAACTCCAGGTCATATGGGATGTTGTTTTCGCTAAGGTCTTTTACCGCCCGGGTTATCTGCTCCCGACTCGAACCTTCCTTATAAAAGCCGATGCTTTTTGAACTATCCAAAACGAAATCTTTGTCAACTTCATGGATTTCCCGGGTTACATCAGACCAATAAATTGTACCTTCTTTTTTGTTAACCTCATAGTTGCCTATTCTTGCAAGCTTGTTGGTTTTATCTAAAAGATCTTCCAGCTTTTTCTTTTCGGTAATATCCTGGCAGGTTCCTACTGCACGAATGGGTACGTTATCTTCATCATTAAAGATCACCCAGGTTTCTGATACACATTTTTCTAAACCACTTGTAGTAACAATCCGATGTTCAATTAAATTAGACCCGCCCTTGTTTAACGATCTTTGTAAGGCTGCGTCTACTTTTTCCCGATCCCCGGGCGGTATGAAATTCAAAAAAGCCTGATAGTTTACCTCAAAAGTCTCGGGATCAGTTTCAAAGATACGGTGGGTTTCATCAGACCATTTTAAATTGAAAGTTCGCAAATCAGTTTCCCAGCTCCCTATTTTAGCCACCGCTTGCGCTGTAACAAAACGGGTTCGTTCATCTTCCAGTTCAGCAAGTGTGGTGGCGTGTTCAATTTCTGCAATTTTACGCTCTGTGATGTCTCTGAAATTTACAACGATCGCCTCAATTCCTTCGGTTTCGAGGAAATTGGTGAAAATACTTTCAACCCAAACGTAGCTTCCGTCTTTTTTCCGATCACGGGTAACCGGGCACGGCAAGGGCACTTCTGGATTCATCATAACCTTCGTCATAAAATCCTGCACGATCGTTACATCGTCCGGGTGGACGGTTCCGGCCAGGCCGAAGTTTAAGCACTCCTCATTGGTATATCCAAACTTCTTAATTACCGAAGGGCTTACGTAAATCGTTTTCCCGGTATGGTCTAGCATCGCGATCATGTCCTGACTGTTTTCGATCAAGCCTTTAAAAAACCTTTCGCTTTTTTCTACCTTTATCCGGGATGCTATTTGTTCGGTGATATCTATTACAATTGAAGATCTATATCTTTTGTGGTCTATAGTAATTAGAGTACTGTAGACTTCAACATCAATCACTTCTCCTGATTTTTTATGATGTTTGAATGTCCCTTTAAAATCATCATCCAACTTCGCAAAATCTTCAAAATGCTTTGCCAAAAAAGCTTTGTCTGTTTCAACCTTTAAATCCCGGAGCGTAATATTGAGAAATTCTTTTTCAGAATACCCGTATAGGGCTAAACAGGCTTTGTTTACCTGTATAAATTCGAGGCTCTCGGGATCAAAGACCCACATAGGTTGCGGGCTGAAATTAAACAGGTCATTGAAACGCTTTTCTGATTCCTGAATTTCTTGTGTTTTCTTTTGCCTTTCTAAACAATAACTGATGCTTTTATGAAGATTGATGGAGTTCAGTTCATCTTTCAACAAATAATCGCAAATGCCCAGGTTAATAGCCTGGATACTGAAATTCACATCTGAGTAGCCTGAAAGGATAATTACGGGGAAATCCTTAGAAATATTCAGTATACCGGTTATCAGATCTAAGCCACTTTTATCCGGCAGGGTAAGGTCTAATAAAATAACATCAAAAGCTGCCTCAGGTTCAGATAAAATCGACGACGCCTGTTTAAAGGTTCCAGCATGTATTACTGAAGGAACACTATATTCGTTCAGATAATCTTGCACTAATTCAAAATCTCCACGGTTATCTTCAACAATCAGGATACGTAGGGGGCTAACCGGGCTTATCATATTAACTGTTGTTGTCTGGCAGATTGGCAATTGAGATCCAGAATTTCTCAATAGTCGTTATTAGGTCCAAAAAATTATCGGCATCTACCGGTTTTGTTATAAAGCAATTTACGTAGTTTCTGTAAGCCTCGTTAATATCTGCAGGCGAGGAAGAGGTGGTAAGTATAATAACAGGGATCTGCCTTAAATCATCATTGTCTTTAATAAACTTTAAAACCTGGTGCCCATTTTTTTTGGGCAGGTTTATGTCCAGCAAAACCATATCAGGCCGGGCAGCATCTGCGAAACCCTTAGCCCGTACAAGAAAATCCATTGCCTGCTTTCCATCTTTTACCACACTTAGTTTTGTAATCAACTTCGCACTTTCCAACGCTTCAGTAATGAGGAATATATCTCCTTCATTATCTTCTACAAGTAAAATATGTTTAGGCTCCATAAAATTTAATTAAAGCGTATTTAGACAGGTTTTGCTGAGCGTCGTTAAATAATGAACTTGGTTGGTTAGTTTTTGGAAGTTATTTACAGCTGTGTGAGATAATTTAACAAATCCGTTATCATCGACTGCTCTGTTTTACCAGCATCAAAAGTATAACTAATATAAGCATTTGCTTTTATATCAAGGCTTTGAGATATTTATCTTGAAGCAGTACCATAAAATGGGTTAATGCCCGATATTCATTTTTTAGGAATAGTGAAATAAAATGTGCTTCCCTTGTCCTCTTCAGATTCTACCCAGATTTTTCCGCCCAGATTAAGAATGATCTTTTTGCAAACTGCAAGCCCTATCCCCGTGCCCGAATATTCATCTTTATTGTGCAGCCGTTGAAAAATCACAAATATATTGTTGAAATATTCCTCCTCTATACCAATGCCATTATCGCTAACTGCAAATTGCCAAAAAGCTTCAGACTCTTCGGCAGAAATTGTAATTGCTGGCGTTCGGTCTTTTTTATGATATTTAAGCGCGTTGCTTATCAGGTTTTGAAACACCTGCCGCAATGGGGTTTTATAGGTTATTAGAGTTGGCAGTTTTTCAAACTTGATGATCGCATTCGTTTCGTCAATTTGGCTTTGGCACAATAGAATAATTTCCCGCACAATTTCATTGAGGTCAATATCGCTTTCCTCATCTTCAACTTTTCCTACCCTTGAAAATTCGAGCAGATCCAGGATTATCTGGCGCATTCTTTTAGCGCCATCTGCTGCAAAGTGGATATATTTTTTGCCTCTGGCATCAAGTACATCACTGTAATTTTGTTCCAGCTGCCCTAAAAATCCGGTGACCATCCGCAGCGGCTCCTGCAAATCGTGCGAAGCTACAAACGCAAATCCCTCCAGTTCTTCATTTGACATTGCCAGATCTTTTGCATGCTTTTGAAGAGTTACAGATATTTCGGCTAATTTTTTATCTGCTAATTTACGCTCTGTTATATCCGTGAAAAAAACCGATAGGCCGCTAACTGATGGAAAGGCCCTGACTTCAAACCACTTGTCCCGTTTAGAGCTAAAAGACTCGAAATTAGTTGCTTCATTTGTTTCAATTGCCTCATGATATTTGTTGTAGGTTTTTGAGCCAATAGCTTTAGGAAAAATCTCCCACAGATTGATGCCAAGAGTTTTTACTCTGGGAATTTGCATCAGATTTTCAGCCTCCCTGTTCCAATATGTAACTATCCAATCTTTGTCTACAGCAAAAAATGCATCTCCAATACTTTCAAGAACGGTATTCTTCTCTTCGTAAGCTTTTAATGTTTCAATTTCAGCTTTTTTTCTGGCATCAATATCCTGGAAACTGCCATATAATTTTACGCATTCTCCGTTAATAAATTCCGGATCTCCAATAGCACGTACCCATCGCTCAATATTATTTGCAGTTATGATCACCAATTCCAAATCAAAGACTATCCCATTAGCAATTGCCTCTTGCACGGCATTGGTAATAGCTTCCCGGTCATAGCCGCTCTTGTAAAAATTTATGGCTGTTTCAAGATCCGGGATATAATCTGCGCTTACTTCATGTATTTCTTTTGTAATATCAGACCAGTGAATCGTATTTTTTATAAGGTCAAGTTCATAGTTGCCAATTCGTGCCCGCTTATTTGATTTGTCTAAAAGATCCTGTAGCTCCTTTTTGGCTGTGATATCAGTAATCATGCTCAGCGAGCCCTTATATATGCCATTTTCGTCCAGCAATGGGTCTGATGAAACATGGGCCCAGATCTTTTTACCGCTTTTTGTTACAAAATTCAAATCAATGATTTCTGATATCCCCTTTTTTCTTCGTTCGATGGCTGCTAAAAAGGCCTCCCTTCCTTCCTTGTTTGTAAAATGAAAAATTTCCTTCCCAATCATTTCATCTTCAGTATATTCCAGTATCTCACACAATCTTTGGTTCACAAAAGTGATCCTGTTGAGTTCATCTCTCATCCAGATCCCTTCTTGTGTGGTCTCTACTATCCGCCGGTACTGCTGCTCGCTTATTTCTATTCTCTCCTGAGCTTCAATTAAGCGGGCACTTTCCAATTGCATTTCAAGGGCCATTTCACGGTATTGCTGCTCGCTTTGCCGCAACATTTCTTCAGCCTTTTTTTTCTCGGTAATGTCATAGACTATTTTAGCTGCTCCAATAATTTTCCCCCTGGCATCAGTAAGCGGCGAGAGAGTTACCGAAACATCCACTCTTGTGGCATTTTTTGTAAGCCTAACGGTTTCAAAATGCTCTACAGATCCTCCTCTTTTAATCGTTCCCATAAATTCAGCTTCTTCAGGGAGATGGTCAGGTGGGATAAGCAGCGCGATGTTTTTGCCAATTATTTCTGCTGCTGAATAACCTAAAATCTTTTCGGCGCCTTTGTTCCAACTGGTAATTGTTCCATCTAGTGTTTTGCTGATAATGCCGTCATTAGAAGCCGCAACAATAGCGGCAAGATGTGCATGTTCATTACTCAGGCGCTCACGCTCTTTTTCCTTGTTTGATTTTTCCAGTGCATTTTGAATGGCGGTTGGCAAGCGGTGCAAACGGTCTTTAAGAATATAATCATCAGCACCTTTTTTAATTAAATCAACTGCTAACTCATCGGCCATTGCTGCAGTGATCAATATAAAAGGAATTTTTAAACCCGTTTTTTGCAGAATAGCCAGGGCTTCGATTGAATTAAAAGATGGAAGATTATGATCAGAAAGAATAATATCCGGGGAATAGTCATTTAATGCCTGAATAAACTTCTCCCTTTTATCTACAACCAGTATTTCAAAATCGAGGTCGCTTTTCTTTAATTGGTGATTTACAAGAAAGGCATCACTGCTAACATCTTCTACGTGTAAAATTTTTAATTTACTATTCATGAGAGAAGAGTTAGGTCCGGTTTTTTACATTACAAGTCGAGCGCTTAAATATCCATAATTCATAAACTTACCATTAATTTCTTTAGCATCATTAATGATAGTCTACCAGCGATCATAACATACAAGCGAGGGCAAATGTGTGGATAAAAAATCCCTTTATGATCGAATGGACTGCCTTCGGAATAGGCCCATAGACGACCTTACTTGGTTTAAGTGTTCCGTAGGATCACTTAAATCTAAATATAAAAAATCAGGACTCTGTCCGGCAAACAAACTACAACATTTCAATAGGAAGCAACCCTTCTTCTTTCTCACAATAGTCTGCTGAGCCTGACAGCAAATATAATACGATCAAAATTGGCTGTAAAATATTCCTCCCAGAAAGTACATTGCATGTTTTCATCTGTATATAATTTGTTTTTTAAAGGTGATGAACCTGCCTGCCGGTAGGCTGGGCTATCATGATTTTATTCATTCCACTGTGATGGAAAAATCATGATGGTTTCATACTATCATATAATTACTTTGTTTATCCCTGTTATGTTTTAATATGCTAAAAGAGATTAGGCAAAGATTAAGTGTCCCACCCGGCCAGGTCTTTTTTATTAAACAAATCTCTCCACCGGATTTTTTCTGAGCATGAATCAATCGCAAAACAGTGAATAAAACAAGATAATACTAAAAACCTTTTTCCGCATTATTATTTAGGTTTAACGAGCCTCATGATAAAATCTTCTGCCACTTCACCCTTACGTGTATCTATATTCATTTGAGGGGCATGAAAACTTGCTTTCATACCAACTTCATTAGCTTTATCCATAAGTGCTTTAATATGTAATGGCGAATGCTGAACTTCTACCAGATTGGCAGGCATGC
>NZ_JBBJNI010000033.1:15776-30366 GCF_037719425.1 Daejeonella sp.
CGATAAGGGCGTTTTACATTTTCCGCAAAGATTTCAGGATCATCTTTACTCATCAGATTAAGGAGATTCAGGCTCTTGCGCCGGGCGATACCGGCTGCCGTAGCGGTATCTGCAAAACTCTTAAAACCGTAAGCCGTCAAAATTCTTTCAGGAGTACCAATATCTAAAATAAATTTTTGACTCATCCCTTTTCCTAAATATTCATTGTAAACATGGTTATGCCAGTTTAAAATATCATATGTAGCCTGGGTTTCCATTGCAACAACGCCTTTAACACGGGTAGACTCTCTTAAAACAGGGTCAGGATTGTTTTTATCAGCCATATCATTACTGAGTGCAATCCATATGCTTGCGCCCGCACCAGCAGATCCTCCCATAAAAACCACGTTTTGCTTTTCAATATTGAGCTTTCTGAAATGCATGCGAATATATTGCAACCCCCTGGCTACATCATTAAAGCATTTAAATAAGCCCTTACCATCATCCGAAACGTACCGGTAATTAACAGATGCGTAGGCAATATTATTTGCAAGTAATTTGTTAATTAATGCTTTACTGTTTGGATAAGGCTGTGCCTGGTTACCACGAATAAAACCACCACCAAAAACATAGATTACTAATCCTGAAGGCTTACCAGCGTTTGGTAAAAAAATATCAAAAACCTGTTCTTTTTCCTTTCCATATGAAAGATTTTTAAAGAATGAAAATTTTGAGTTTTCCAATACAAAAGGAGGCGCTGAACGATTGAGTTTTAAAGTATCTGTAATTTGAGCTTTTAAATTCTGAGGTACAATTTCAGTTGCTTTAAAGGCGTATAACAAAAGCAGGCATGCTGCGATTGCAAACGTATTGCGATATCCAGTGCTTTTCATTTGATTAATATTTATATTTTTTTATGAACCGCTGTATTCTTCAATTGAACCGCCTGAAAATAAGCTGTGGCCATAATTCCAGTAAGCAGAACGAAAACAAAAAATACTCGTAAGCTTAGTCTGTTTGAAGAAATTTTCTGCATTACCAGGTCCCTTTATAGAGGTGATCACTTTTTTTACTTTTAATCGGCTTTAATGGTATAGCTAATCCATTTGTTTCCTTTAGCCAATCCCATAAATCCATGTTGAATTGTTTTGCCATATCCTGATATTTCGGATCGCGGATAAGGTTATTAATTTCGTTGGGATCATTTTGCAGATCATATAGCTGATCAATATCCCAAACCCCTATAGTCCTTATGAATTTATACCGGTCTGTTCTTACAGCATACTGAGTTGGGGTTTGAGGAAATGTATTCTCCCAGTAATATTCGTAAAAGACCTTGTCCCTCCATGGAATTTGTTGTCCTTTTAGGAGTGGCTGAAAAGATCTTCCCTGCATCTGAGGAGGTTTGGCCACACCTGCCATTTCAAGAATAGTTGGGGCGATATCCACATTATATATCGCCTGCTTTACTTTGGTGCCAGGTTTAATCAATTGTGGGCAGCGTGCCAATAAAGGCACACGCATTGATTCATCGTAAGCCGTCCGTTTATCGATCAGGCCATGTTCGCCAAAAGCGAAACCGTTATCTCCCATGTATATAACCAGGGTCTCTTTGTCAAGATCATTTTCTTTTAAATAGTCAAGCACGCGCCCAACGCTGTTGTCAACACCCATTAATGTTTCCAGGTAATCCTGGTAAAACTGGTCAAAATCAGTAGCGCCATGGTACATAAAGTCCACACCATGCCAACTGTATCTCTGAGCCCTGACCCATTTTGGGATATCATTATAATTAAATTTTAAATTGCTGGTATCCTGGATGATTCCTTTTGTAAATTTTTTACTTTGACTGGTCGCAGTAGAAAACATGGAAACCGGATATTGGATCTTTATGTTTTTGTATCTGCCGATATCCCGCTTTGCAGGATGGAACTCTGAATGCACCGCTTTATGGGACAGATAAACAAAAAATGGCTTGTTTTTATCCCTTTTCTTTAGCCAGTCGATGGTCAGATCGGTAAGAACATCAGTTACATAAGCACTGTCTTTGTATTGCACACTCTTACCGTCGATATTTAAAAGCGGATTATAATAAACCCCTTGTCCGCGAAAGCTGACCCACCTGCTAAATCCCGGGCGTGGATCAGGATTATCACCTCCCATATGCCACTTGCCGAAATAGGACGTCTGGTATCCGGCTTTTTGTAAGTACTGCGGAAAATAAATAAGGCTTGCAGGTGCAGGTGCTTCATTATCAACAACAGTATGGGTATGGGTATACTGACCTGTCAAGATAGATGCCCGGCTTGGCGAACATAAAGCGGTAGTAACAAAGGTATTTTCCAGATGGGCGCCTTCGCTGGCAAGCCTGTCCAGGTTTGGCGTCTGTAATCCAGGCACTTTGCCTGTAAATCCCATGAAGTCAAACCGATGGTCATCGGAAAGGATGTAAATTATGTTTCGGGGTTTGGTGCCATTTATTTTCTGATAAGTAAGAGAAGAGGTTCCTGATTGTGAGAAACAATTCAGGCAGGCTAAAAAAAAGAATGGCAGAGAACTAAAAAACTTTATCATAAGAGATCTATTGAGAACATGATTAATTACCCTTTTTAACGCCATAATATGGAAATGTATCAAACACATCTGTTTTAGAATTTAGTAGCGGATCTGAAGTTTTTTTTCTCCAATCCGTCAGTTGTTTATTAAAAGTAAACTTAATTTTTGCATACTTAGGGTCGGATGCTAAGTTGTTTAATTGATCAGGGTCTTTTTTTAAATCATAAAGTTCAATTGCGGGTCTTTTGAAAATACTCCATTCCATGTATTTTTTCAAAGCAGGATCATCCTTATGCAGAAGCATGCCTCCTTAGCCATTCTTTTGACTGAATAATCAATAACTGGTTATCCGTATTATTTAAAAGCGACCGACTCTGAGGATCTTTTATGTAATTAAAAGTTTGAACTTCAGAAGGCCGGCCCTGTGGTAGTGATGAATATAATCCTGGTTTAACAGGTGTTAACTGCAATGAATAAGTTGTATTGTTTATTCCCCATAAATAAACGGGGCAATCTGCATTGTCCATATTTTTTTTAGATGATCCCCTTCTCTTTCTCACAATAGTCTGCTGAACTGCTATATTTAAAATCCGCAATATCCCAAACCAGTCCAGCGCGTACCAGATTCTCATGCAGGTAATTTAGCCGGTTGTCCAGCGTTTCATTTGTGCTTAGCTCTATCGGGTGTCATTTAAGAGCGCTGCGCTGAACTCTTAAACCAAAGAGCAAATGTGTGGATAAAAAATCCCTTTATGATCCAATGGACTGCCTTCGGAATAAGTCCATGGACGACACTTTGCATAACTTAACCTTGAGTTGAACTACTGAGGGCAAGTATTTGAGCGATCAGCACAAAACAAAAGCCCTGCAATTTCGCAGTTTTGTTGAACTGGTGTCTGCCAGGATAGCAATAACCAAATGCCCTTATGAGTAAATTTCGTTATCGGATATCTTTTCTTATCCTGATCTGCACAGGTGTCTGTGCCTCCTCGTTCGCGCAGGAAAAAGTGCTGCTGGCTGCAGATTTCATATCGGAAAAAGACAGTGATGTGGTTCCGGGGGTTCTAAAACTTTTAAAAGAGGCTAAAGACCGGAAGGTTTCAAAAATTATTTTCCAGCCTGGAACTTACCATTTCTACGACGATCATGCGTTTGAGAAATACGCTTTCATAAGTAACCATGATTCGGGGCCGAGACGAATGGCTTTTCCGATTATTGATTTTCATGGACTTGAGATTGATGGTGGGGGCGCGAAATTTATCATGCATGGCCTGATCATACCATTTGCTATAGAAAATTCTTCTGACATAACTATCAGGAATCTCAGCGTGAACTGGTTCCGGCCCACTCACAGTGAATTGGTGGTAGCTGGAGTCAGCAGCGATGCCAGTGACCCTTATATTGACTTTGGGATAACAGACCAATATCCTTATGAAATTAAAAACGGCGAATTGATCTTTATAAAAAAGGGTTTTGAGCATAATCTGGAAAACGCAGTGTATTGGGACAGAGCTACAGATGCGGTTGCTTTCCAGAGCAGGGCAATGACCCCTCCGATGAATCAGGCAGTGAAAAGATCTGTCGCAAATCTGAAAGACAAGGAGCCCATTTTATATCCGGTCGATAATAATGATCCGGCGTTCCGGAATCGCAGCATTGAAAACAGCCTTATCGCCACGCAACTCAGCCCTGGCCTGGTGCGCGTCAGAGGCGTGAAGCCTAATTTACCGAAAATTGGCTGGGTGCTGGTTGCCAAAGGCAGAAACGGATATAACAGGCTGGCTCCTGCTTTCAGGCTGATCAGATCGGAAAGGCTGCAGGTGAATAACGTCACTGTTCATCACGCGAGTGGTATGGGGCTAATTGCTGAAAGCTGCAGGGACATCACCTTAACCCGGTTTAATGTCCGGCCAGATGAGGCAGATGGACGGACAATTGCCACGACAGCGGATGCCACCCATTTTGTGGGGTGCCGGGGTGAGATTAAGATGGAAGAATGTACATTCGAAAATCAGTTTGACGATGCTACAAACATTCACGGAACATATTTCGAAGTTACTGATCTAGACGGTAAAACCGCAGGTTTACGGGTCGGCCACTTCCAGCAGACGGGCTATGAATTTGCCCGGCCGGGAGATACGGTTGTTGCGGTGAACCCCAGGAGTTCGGCAAAGGCTCTGACATCATTAACTGTAGACAGCATAAGGATGATCAATCCGAGATACTTCAGGATTTACTTTAAAGAGACAGCAGAGCAGTTAAAGAAGGGATTCTACCTGGAAAACATATCAGCATATCCAACAGTTGAGATCAGTAACTCCAGGATCGTTAACAACCGGGCACGAGGCTTTTTAATCTCCACACCCAGGAGAACAATAATTCAGGGCAATACTTTTAGCAACATGATGTCAGCTATACAATGCCCAAACGAATTTACTTTTTGGTATGAGTCCGGTTTCGTCCGTGATCTTACCATCCGTAATAACACGTTTCTTGATGGATCTTATGGACCACCGAAACCTCTCGCACTTATAAATGTAATGGCCCACGCAGATCAGGGGGAATATATTCACGGGAAGATCGTCATCGAAAATAATACATTTACTACCTTCGCGTCCGCTATACTATCCGCTCAGAATACTCAGAATATTATCTTCAGGAATAATGTGATCCGGTATTCCGGAAAATACCCGCTTAATGCCGACAATCCTGTAGTTAAGCTCCAGAATGTCTTCCGCGCTGATATCACCGGGAACCGTTATGACGCTGCATTTAAAAACTTTATTTTCACTGAACCGCTCCCGGGCAAACTGATTGACCAATCCAACCGGCAGATCGGGTCGGCATCAAAGTAATCTGTATGCGGTCGGACTGGCTCCAAATTTCTTCTTGAATGCCTTGTTGAAATATGAGGGGCTTGAAAAGCCGGATTTATACATCGCTTCTGAGATAGAAAAGCCTTTTGTTGAAAGCAGCTGAGCCGATCTTTTCAATCTGATATCCAGGATAAAAATTTGAATGGACATACCCGTGAGTTCTCTCATCTTTCGGTATAGCACAGGCCTGCTCATAGCTGCCCGCTTACACAATATTTCTACACTAAAATCTGTATTCTCAATATTTTCCTCTATAATGGAAATTATCCCTTTAAGGATCCGCTGATCTCTTGAATCAAATTGAAGTTCTGCGGGCTTCAGCGCCATTTCATTGCTGATCTGTGTCGTTAAACTTTCCCGTTGATGGATCAGGTTTTTAATTTTTAATTTTAATTCCAGTAAATTGAAGGGCTTTGTGATATAGTCATCCGCCATTGCTTCCAATCCACTGATCTTGCTTTCGTAATTGGTTTGCGCTGTGATCATGATCACCGGTATTTGGCGCAAAGCGGGATCAGACTTCATTGCTCTGCACAAATCCAGACCACTCATGCCTGGCATCATAACGTCTGTGATAACCAGTTCCGGTTTAAATTTCTTTATAAGTTTCAGGCCGAACGAACCTTCGGAAGCATCATGCACAATGTATTGTTTCGAAAGCTCATGCTTAAGAACCTGCCTGAAATCTTCATTGTCCTCTACCACGACCAGGCATGATCGTTCAGCTCCTTCGTTATCATGCTGCGGGTTAATAAGATCAAATAGCGCCTTGTCGTCTGTCAGGGTTCCGTCCATGATCTTAAACTGCTCTTTGACCGGAAGATTAAATGTAAAGTTCGTAACGAACTGCATGATGTCTTCCCTGAATTCATTGCTTGCCGCGATTGTACCGCCGTGAAGCTCTACTAAATGTTTGGAGATGCTAAGGCCGAGCCCCAGCCCGGCAGCTGCCTTCTTACCTGGAATTTGAAAGAAGGGCTCAAATACGCGCACTTGTTCAGAGGGAGCAAGTGAATCTCCGGAATTAATTACGGACACTATTAAATTTGAATCTTTGACTTCAATATTGAGTTCTATGGTGCCTTCAGACGGGGTAAACTTAAGCGCATTTGATAACAGGTTTATCAGGATCTGATCCAGTTTAAATACATCGGCTTCGAAAAGAACTTCCGGATTATTTCTTAAAATCAGCCTTATCAGCTTTTCTTGTGCTGCAGACTCAAATTGATAAAAAATAGCTGAGAAGAACTTATCAGAACAAATGACTTCGAGGTTGAGTTCAACCTGCCTGGATTCAAGCTTCCTGATGTCAAGGATCTGGTCCAGGTGTGTTTTAAGTCGGTCCGCGTTTTTTTGTATCAGTTTAAGCCTGGTTTTCAGGTAATCTGAATTTCCAGGTTCACTCAGCAATTGCTCGACAGGAAAGGTGATCAATGTCAGGGGCGTACGGAGTTCATGCGAAACATTCGTAAAAAATTGAAGTTTCTCCCGGTACAATGCCAGTTCCTGCTCGCTGCGGGTTTGATCAAGTTTAAGCTTATGCTTGATATCTAACCTTATGAGCGAATATCGTCTATGCAGGAAGAGCAGGCCAAGAATAATTGCAAAATACAGCATGTAGCCGTAGATGCTTTGCCAGAACGAGGGAACCAGCGTGATCTGAAGGGTGACAGGCTTGTCATTCCAGACACCATTGCCACCGGAAGCTTCCAGTTGAAACGTATACTTGCCCGGCTGCAGTCCGGCATAATTTACGAAACGCTTCTTGCTGTTTGTATAGCTCCATTTCTTATCATATGGTAAGAGCCGGTACCGATAAATTATCTTATTAAAGTTGTAGCTATGTACACTCGCAAACTCAATTCCAAAGTTTTTGATCCCATGATTTAGCTCTATTTCACTGGTGTAGGCGAAATTCTTTTTCAAGATGATCTCTCCGTCAACGGGCAGATTGGGAGTGACGGATCTATTATTGATTACAAGATTGGTGAGCTGAGGAGGAAACACTTCCCGGTTTTTTGAAATGTTCTGCGGATAAAAAATGTTAAACCCATTTATACCTCCAAATACTAATTCGCCTGCGGGAGTTTTAAAAGAGGACCAAACTTTAAAGGCATTGCTTTGCAATCCATCATGGGAATCAAAATAGCTGAAGCTTTTGTTCGATGGATTGTATCTTGTAAGACCCAGGCTGCCTAGCCAGAAATTACCTTCTGAGTCTTCCTCCAGGGTTTCAATATCGTTTGTCAGCAGGCCATCATCGGTTGTGATCGTCTCAACTTCGTATCCGGATCCGGCTTTTTTCAGGCGGCTTAAGCCTCCGCCAATTGTGCCAGCCCAGATGTTGCCTTTTCCGTCCTTATGAAGGAGCGATACCCAATCCGAATAGAGAGATGATCGGGACTTGCCTGAAACTATTCGTTTTTTATCGGTCAGCTTAAACTTATCCCCGAACTCCAGCCTCGTTATACCAGCCTTGCTGGCGAGCCACACCGTACGAGAGCTTGCACCTCGTGTTTCTTCAATAAGAATGTCATTCAGAAAGTCGTTCTGAAGGTGCTTAAGCTCCGGATTGTCATTGCTTGAGAATATCAGTATGGCATTTCTGTCATAAATCATCATGCCCTTGTTCGTTGCAATCCACACGTTAGAATCTTTATCTTCGGTTATTTTGTTTACACGGGTAAAGGGAAAAGGTGTATTGAGTTTCGTGAAGTTCCGCGGGGCATATCCGGTTGATTCCAGAGAGGCGGTAGTTATGTAAATGCCGGCAGTAGTGCCGGCCAGCAGATAACCTGCCTTGTTTTGGTATAAAGCGGTAACGTCGAAAGTACCCCATGGCAGGTTGGGTTTTTTATCAACATTAAAGTATCTCATCTCATTGGCCAGCCTGTCAAAGCGGGCGATGCCGTAGCTGCGGGTGCCTGTCAGAAGATACCGCTGATTATCCGTAAAGAAACATAATGGCTTTTTTACCTTTTCGAAATCCAGTGCCGAAACACCTGTCGGAAACGACTCAAATGCATAGTTATTCTTGTTAATGATCTTAATTCCCCCGCCCAGCGTTGAAATAAAAATGCTCGACGAACGATCTTTGAAAATATTCTTTACCTGGCTTTTCCGCATTCCCGGGTGACCTCCGAAAGGGTAGGACTGTATGATTTTGCCGGAGTTATCGCATTCATACAAGCCATCAAAGCTGGTTCCAACCCAGATTGAATTCTTGTCTGACAATATCGAAACTGCCTGCATATCATTCACTTTATCGATACTGAACCTATTGACGTCGATCTTGTATACGCCGGTCGTGCTGCCTATCAGAATGTGAGAATCGTCCGCCCTGGCTACAGCGTTAACTATTTTCAATTCATTCGTAAAAAACCGCATGAAATCGCTTTTCCCCGCCGGCTGATAATAAAGACCTTCCAACGTTCCTATCCATAGCCCTTTATTACGGTCAAGAAAGAAAGATTCGGCCACCTTTGTCAAAGCCGGCACTTCTTTGAATGAAATTCCGCGTGTTCCTTTGAAAATCCCGGTTGTTGTTCCAACCCAAATGCTTTTATTACTTAGCAGCTTTATTGATACTATTTCTTTTGCAATTGATTTGTCGTTTTTGATCAGGCTGAAACGTGAAAACTGACCTGTAATGAGATCGAAAAAATTAAGCCCGCCGCCCTGAGTGCCTACCCATAGCCCGTTTCTATCCAGGTCAAATTCCAGTGCAGTGATCCTGTTGGTAATTACCGAACCCGGATCTGAATGATTGTTTCTGAAAATAACCATATCGTTGCCATCGTAGCGGCATAAGCCATCCAGAGTAGCAAACCAGAGGAAACCCTTGTTGTCCTGCACTGTGCAGAAAGCATCAGTATGGGGGAGGCCATTATTGATATTTAGCTCCTTATATGGAATATTTGAATTCTGGGCATTGCCTGCGACCGGCATAAATGTCAGAATTGTAAAAAAAGAAAGAAAAGCGAACCAGTTTACAAACTTTGACAGAATACCCTTTACGGGATACGGATACTTCATTTTATCTATAATGGAATATAAACTTACGATTTAGGAGGTAACTCAAGGATATAATTTATACTTTATAAATTATATCGTGCTTAGCCAGCACGGAGTATCCACTACAATGATCTGAGATTTATGTTCACACTCTCAATACCACAAAATGAACTTTCAATGCAATATTGTTAAGCCGGTATTGCCAAACTTTAACCTGTAATTGTAAAGACAAACTATGGAACTTAAATTTTTAAAACTAAGATTTGTAAGGACTGCACCGACCTTGTTCGCTTGTAAGGATAATCTGTTTTTGATGCCTGGTAATCATTATTCCCGGTTCATACTGTGTTTCTTTTTATTATTTATTGCAATACCTTCAAGCGATCTGGTTGCGCAGAAAGTAGCTACGAAAGTCAATTTTCTCTTTATCATCGCCGACGATATGTCGTTAAATGCGGGGATCTATGGTGAACAGGCAATTAAAACTCCGGCTATCGACGGCCTGGCTTCCGACGGAGTGGTATTTAAAAAAGCGTTTTGCGCAGCTTCGTCCTGCTCTCCGTCGCGGGCGAGCATATTGAGCGGAAAGCATCCGCATGAATTAGAAGAAGGAGGGAATCTATGGAGTACTTTCCCATCGAAGTTCCCAAACTACACAGTACGTTTGGCTAAAATGGGGTATCGCATCGGCTTAAATGGGAAGGGATACAGTCCGGGTCAGGTTGAGCCTGGGGGATATAAACAAAATCCGGCAGGTCCGCTGTTCAAGAGCTTTGACGAGTTTATCGGAAAACTTGAGAATGAAGAACCCTTTTGCTTCTGGCTTGGCAGCAGTGATCCTCACCGGCCTTACGTGGCTGGGTTGAAAGACGCGACCTCAATGGATAGAGCAAGGATAAAAATGCCGGGTTGGCTGCCCTCAAATGAAATTGTACGCAGCGATATCGCTGATTACCTGGCAGAGGTAAAACGCTTCGATGAGACCATTGGTAAAGCAGTCGCTTTATTAAAGGCGAAAGGTTTATATGAAAATACGCTGATAATCGTCACATCCGACAATGGGATGCCCTTTCCCCGGGCGAAAGCAACGGTTTACGACTCAGGGAGCAATGTGCCGCTGGTAATGAGTTGGGGTAATAACTTTGAAAAAGGGAGAAGCTACAATGAACTGGTTTCGCTGATAGACATAGCTCCCACGATACTGGACGCTGCCGGGCTCACACCTGATGAAGCCATCACCGGAAGATCACTCCTTCCCCTGCTGCAGAAAAATAAAAAAGACAAGCGTTTTCGCCAGGTTTTTCTCGAACGCGAGCGACATGCAAATGTACGCCCGGATCTGTTGGGATATCCTGTACGAGCGATAAGGACGTCAGAATACCTATATGTAGAGAATCTAAAGCCCGACAGGTGGCCTGCGGGGGATCCCGATTACACAATTCCACCAGGTCCTTTCGGAGATATTGATGATGGACCCACGAAGGCCTTTTTAATGACGAACCGAAATAATGCTGCCTATTCAAAATGGGTAAAGGCAAGTATGGAAAAGCGGCCTGCGCGAGAATTGTATTCCCTCAGGGATGATCCGGATCAGCTGAACAACTTAGCTGAAAATCCGGAGAACGAAAAAGCTGTAAGGGTTCTTAAGAAGCAACTGGATAGCTGGCGCCGGAAAACAGGTGATCCCCTGCTCGGTAATAGCGAGGATATTTTCGACACCTATCCTTATTACGGCAGGAAGGGTAAGGCTGAGCAATAGCAGCCTCTAGCATGAGTTTGGCTGCTGGCAACTGGTGTGCATCAGTTAACTCTAAACCGAAATTGTTTCAAGCGATTTATGAAATTTGAATGAACCCCTCAATATTAACCATTAATTTAAATTATGAAGAAATTTTCACGTTCTTACTGGCTATTGTTAATAGTTTCGGTTGCAGTACTTCTAGGGATTAGCGAATATGCCTTTGCCCAGCAGTCTAATACAATTCGCGGAAAAGTACAGGATGAAAACGGGCTTGCTATGATTGGCGTATCGGTCAGATTGAAAGGAACTTCCCTGGGGGTATCAACAGATACCGATGGCCGATTCAGCCTTGCTTCTCCTGAAAAGGAAGGAATTCTTGTTTTCTCTTTCATAGGATATATGACCCAGGAGAAAGCCGTATCAAGCCAGTCAGACTATACTATTTCCATGTCGCCGGACCGAAGCTCTTTGAATGAGGTGGTCGTTGTTGGCTATAATACCCTGCGCAAGAAAGATGTATCAGGTTCCGTGGTGTCTGTTTCCCAGGACCAGCTCAAAAATCAAACTGTTACCGGCTTCGATCAGGCTCTTAAGGGCCAGGCTGCAGGGGTGCAGGTTGTTCAAAACAGCGGGGCTCCAGGTTCGGGTGTAGTAGTACGGATACGGGGAAACAGCTCAATTACTGCCGGTAATGATCCTCTTTACGTAATTGATGGGTTTCCCATAACCGGCGGCTCCAGGGGTGCGGAAGGGCTGCCCGTAAGTTCAAATCCTTTAAACTCGATAAATCCTGCTGATATCGAAAGCATCGACATATTAAAGGATGCTTCGGCTACAGCCATTTATGGTTCCCGGGGGGCTAACGGGGTGGTGATCATTACAACTAAAACCGGGAAATCCGGCAAGCCGAAGTTGATATTCGACACGTATACAGGAATCCAGAACATAACTAAAAAAGTAGATGTACTGAGTGCAGCGGAATTCGCGGAATACCATATCGAATCGAGAAATAATGGCTGGCTGCAAAGCGGTGGAAATCCGGCGACACCCAACGCCTCGCGTGGTACTTTTGCTGTGCCTTCTATATATTTCGACCCCACCAAGTGGACGAACACAGATTGGCAGGACGAGATTTTCACAACAGGGAAAGTCCAGAATTATAACCTGGCACTTACCGGAGGGAATGACAATACCCGGTATGCCATATCTGCCAGCCACTTTAATAATGAAGGGACATTAATAGAAACCAGATTAAAGCGATACTCTTTTAAAGCTAACATCGATGCTAAACTAAGTGATAAGCTGAGCATGGGTCTCCGGCTGACGCCATCATACTCCAGCAACAATGAAGCAAACAGCGACGGACATTTTGCGGGTGCTTTGGTCGGTATGGCACTTAGGCTTGCGCCTTTTATCGGGCCTTACATGCCTGACGGTACGTATACTAATCCGCTCGCGCTTCGCAACGCAGCAAACCTGGGAAGTCTGGGGGCGGTGGATAATCCGGTAGCAGCGGCAAGAGAAAACCAGTATGATCTTAACCAGAGCAGATTTCTGGGGAATATGTTCATGGATTATAATATCACTAACAACTTAAAATTTAAGACCTCTATCGGGATCGACGCAAATTTTAACCGGGTGCATCGGTTTCTTAGCTCCCAAACAGGTCGCGGTGGTACCCCAGCTCCAAGCGTGCCTTCGGGAAACGCCACATCCGGGCAGGAATTAGAGTGGCTCAACGAAAATCTGCTGACCTATAATAAGCAGATTAATTCGAAACATCTGATTAACGCATTAGCCGGATTTTCACTTCAGAAAAATGACTTCCAGCTTGTACAGGTGTCCGGGAGTAATTATCCAAATGACAATGTCCAGTATGTTTCTGCCGCCGGCCTGATTGCCGGCGGGTCGGAAAACCGAAGCCAGTGGTCGCTGGTATCCTATTTCAGCAGGCTTAATTATACGTTCGACGATAAATATATAGTGACTGCTACGATCAGGCGCGACGGTTCGTCCAGGTTCGGATCGGAAAACAAATACGGGCTGTTTCCCTCAGGGGCGCTCGCATGGAGAATGTCTGAAGAAAACTTTATGAAAAAGCTGGACTTCATATCTGACTTTAAATGGAGAGTAAGCTACGGGAGATCGGGGAATAACGCCATTGGGAACTATACATTTGTTCCGAATATTCAGAATCTTACCTATGTTCTCGGAGCGACCCCTGCCCTGGTAAATGCTACTGCACCCGGACGGCTTGCAAACCCGTTTGTCACCTGGGAAACCAAGCGTTCTGTTAACCTCGGAGCTGACATAGGCTTTCTCAATAACCGGATCGAACTCACTGCGGATGTTTACAAATCAAACACCAACGGATTGCTTCTTAATGTGAATATTCCGGGGATATCGGGATTCGCCACTTCCCTGCAAAATATTGGTGAAGTACAGAATAAGGGTCTTGAGCTTTCGGTTAGTACTGCCAACCTGGTGAACAAGCTTAAATGGAATACCCGCGCCAATATCAGCTTTAACCGGAACAAAGTTATAGCCCTGGGAGGGGCGGCGGGCGATTTCATTGAAGCTGGAAATTCGCGTACAATAGTAGGACAGCCTCTGGGGCGCTTCTACATGCGCGTGACACAAGGCATTTTTAATACCCAGCAAGAAATTAATGCCCATGCAGTTCAGGATAACAATCCGAGGCCTGGCGACAGGAAGTTTAAAGATGTGAACGGTGACGGAGTGGTGAATAATAATGACCTGGACTTTGTTGGTGATCCAAACCCGGAATTCAACTTTGGAATTTCAAATACACTGTCATTTAAAGCTTTCGACTTAAGCATTACCGCAAACGGGGTGTCTGGAAATGATATTTTTTACAATTATGCGGTAGGAGCCAATTTAAATGGCAATCTGAATCAGGATGGTGTGATCCGTGGAAGGTGGATGTCACCCCAAAATCCGGGGACGGGCAATATTCCCAGAGCCATCTTTGGCTTTGGTACACTAACGGATGTTGCATCAGACTTCTATATGCTTGACGGTTCTTATCTCAGGATATCAAATATCACCCTTGGTTACGCCGTGCCGGCAAAATTAGCGGGCAAGATCGGCGCCGGTTCTGCCCGGTTCTTTGTAAGTGGTCAAAACCTCCTCACCTTAACCAAATATCCGGGCTACGACCCTGAGCTTGGAGCTGGAGGTGGAAACCCTTTGAATAACGGCGTGGATGCGGGACTCTATCCCATGTCCAGATTGCTTTCTATGGGATTAAATATTTCATTTTAAAAAAATTCACTATGAATAAGATCACAAGACTTTTGGTTTGCTTACTGCTGCTCAGTGCTTCGTCGTGCAAAAAATTTATAGAACTTGAACCCCTTGACCAGTCGAATACCGGGAATTCATTCAATAGTCCGGCTGATGC
>NZ_JBBJNI010000188.1:0-6913 GCF_037719425.1 Daejeonella sp.
CCTGCAAAGCAGTTGTATGAAAGGTCTCTTCTGCCCTCGCTAACATGTCGTGAAGAAAAGTTGCCTCGTGATATAGCGTGTCTGAATCTTTAATACAATCCAAATATTTCCAGCTGCAAACCGTGTCTGAACAATACACGTAAGCTTTCGGGCGATCTGCCTCAGTTGTAAGGCCTTCGGCTAAATGAACCTTTCCTTTTTTATCTGTAAAACTCGCTCCTTTTTTAATCAACTGGACCTGTTCTGTTGGAATTCTGAGTTCATCAATCTTTTCCTTGATCATTTTTCTCAGTCTTTGTTTTTCGGTAAACCGGAATCCAGTACATGGTATTCTGTGATCAAGCGGGAAGCTTTCGACAACGATGTCATAATTTTCAAAGATCTTTCCGCTCTTTTCCGGATTTGTGACATTGAAATTGAGGGGATATCTGAGGAACGTTTGCGAATGCTTAAATTGCAGGTCTATGATTTCCTTTAATTCCGGCGGACCGAAAATATCCATAGGCTTTGTCCTTCCATTCAAGTGAAGAGACGATAAAAGGCCTACAAGCCCTAAATAATGATCGCCGTGAAGATGACTGATGAAGATATGGTCAATGCGGTTTGCCTTTAAGCCAAAGTGCAAAAGTTGGTTTTGTGTCGCTTCTCCGCAATCGATCAGAATAAACTTTTCGTTAACGTTTAGAAGCTGTGCTGAAGGGTTTCTGTTAAATATTGGAGTTGAGGAACTGCTGCCTAAAATTGTGACTTCGAATTTCATGCAGTGCGTTCATTATCCCTATTTCAATTCTCTTTTAAGCTCTTTTTCTATCTCTTCCATGAAGATTACATCGATGCCCTCATCAACTGTCGCTACAATGGTCAAGATATTTTCCAGCTGAGAAATAGTTATAAGCCTGGCAATATTTTCATTGATGCCGGTAAGAATAAATGTTCCCTCAGCATTCTTGCAAATCCTATGACCAACCAGAAGACTGCTCAAGCCTGATGAATCTGAATATTTCACGTTCGAAAGGTCAAGGATAATGTTCCGCTGCCCTTCGGTATTCGTAAGTATTAATTCAGATTTAAGCTGGGGAGAAATCAAACTGTTAAGTTTGTTCTCGTTCAACTTAATCAAAACATATTTCTCGTGTTTATCTACTGTAAATTTCATTGGGTATAGTTTGGTTTCGGCATTAACCTGAACAGGTTTGGTACTAATTTAATTATTTATTCTGGTTTTTGATGAAATAATTACGAGAGTCGTGTAAGCGCCTCATTAATATTTCTTTCTACCCTTGCAGCCGGATCAGAGTTATCTTGCCTTGTAAATTTATCTCCCGTTATATGTTCGTATAGTTCAATATAACGATCTGAGACTGATTTTACAAATTCAGCGCTCATTTCAGGAATTGTCTGATCCTCCTTGCCTTGAAATCCATTTTCAATAAGCCATTTACGAACAAACTCTTTCGAAAGCTGCCGCTGAGGCTCGTTGCGTTCCTGAAGATCGTCATATCCATCGCGGTAAAAGTATCGTGAAGAGTCAGGAGTATGGATTTCATCGATCAGGTAGATCTTTCCATCGGCTTTTCCAAATTCATATTTGGTATCAACCAGGATCAGTCCTCTTTCTGCAACCATTTCCGTTCCGCGTTGGAACACGGCTCGGGTGTAGTTCTCAAGTTGTGAATAATCATCCTCCGAAACAATCCCCCGGCTGATTATCTCTTCCCTGGAAATATCCTCATCATGTCCAACTGAGGCCTTGGTTGTAGGGGTAATTATGGGATGGGAAAGCTTATCGTTTTCCTTTAGGCCCTCAGGAAGATCTACGCCGCATACAGAACGCCTGCCGGCCTGATATTCTCTCCATGCATGTCCCGCTAAATAACCCCTGATCACCATTTCAACTTTGAACGGATCACAGATCTTACCAATAGTAACATTTGGATCTGGAACATCCAGAACCCAGTTAGGTACAATATCAACTGTTGCCTGAAGGAATTTGGCAGCAATCTGGTTTAATACCTGCCCCTTGAAAGGAATCGGCTCCGGCAAGACAACATCAAAGGCAGAAATCCTGTCCGTTACCACCATCGCCAGAAATTTATCACCAATGGTATATACGTCCCGCACTTTTCCTTTGTAGAAGTTCTTTTGTCCTGGAAAATTAAAGCGGGTTTCTTTGATGGCAGTCATTTATTGTAAGCTATTATTTGTGGTTATTGAATATCACCGTAGGCTCTGAGTATATTTTTAACAAGTTTGTGGCGCACTACGTCATCCCCGTTAAGGTAGATGATATCAATTCCTTTAATTTCACCAAGAATACGCAGGGCGTTGTTTAAACCCGATTGTTGCTTTCTAGGCAGGTCAATCTGTGTTACGTCGCCTGTAACAATAAATTTAGCTGTCGGCCCCATTCTTGTAAGAAACATTTTAAGCTGCAAATCAGTGGAGTTTTGGGCTTCATCAAGTATCACGAAACAATTATCAAGCGTCCTGCCGCGCATAAACGCCAGTGGTGCAATCTCAATGGTCCTGTTTTCCAAAAAGGCTTTAAGCTTCTCTGCCGGGATCATATCATCCAGGGCATCGTATAGTGGGCGCAAATACGGATCAATTTTCTCCTTAAGATCTCCCGGCAAAAACCCCAGATTTTCCCCTGCCTCAACTGCAGGTCTGGTTAATATAATCCTCTTTATCTCTTTGTTTTTAAGCGCTCTGACTGCCAATGCAACAGCTGTATATGTTTTACCCGTTCCAGCCGGCCCTATAGCAAAAATGATGTCGTTCTTAATAATGCTGTCGACCATACGGCGCTGGTTTGCCGTACGTGCTTTTACAACAATCCCGTTAGGGCCGAATACGATCGGATCTCCCCCTCCTCCATTTCTCGGTGAGTTTGCTTCTGTCTCGTGATTCGAAACGATCTTCGCACCTAAGATCTGTTCAAGGTCGCTATTATTGAGGCTCTGAAACTTATCTGCATGATATAGGATCTCGGTGAATTTCAGATTGAAATTATTGATCTCCGCCTCATCCCCCAGGACTTTCAGATCAGTCCCTCTCGCTACGAGCTTTATCTTCGGAAAATGTTTCTTTATTATCTCAAAGTATTCGTTATTCGCTCCCCAGATCACCACCGGGTTCACATTTTCTAAAGTCAGATTTAGCTCGTTCAAGTTGCGGTTATTTTTAGTTCACGGTGTTTATTTGAGATTAAAATTCAATATTTGTACCAACAATATCTATCGCAAGATTAACAATAAATATTTACATTTTAAATGGCAATAATTACTTTAACGACCGATTTGGGCTATAAAGATTTTTATCAGGCTGCCCTTAAGGGAAGTATCCTGAGCCAGCTGCCAAATGCGAATATTGTTGACATCAGCCATGATATTTCTGCCTTTAATATTCCACAGGCTGCCTTCATCCTTAGAAATGCCTTCCACTATTTTCCCAAAGGAACTGTCCACTTAATTGGAATTGATTCTGTATTTAACGAAAAGACCAGATATCTGGCCCTGAAATACCGGGATCATTACTTTGTCGGATCAGATAATGGCATATTCTCTCTTCTTTTCGAAGAGGAGCCTTCAGAGATTGTTGAGCTGAACATTATGCAGGATCTGAAGTATCTTCACTTCCCTCTTTCCGATATATTCCCAAAAGCTGCCAGTCACCTGGCAAAGGGAGGCAAGCTTAAAGATATTGGGCTCCCGGTTTCAGGTGTTGAGGATCGCATGTCACTCCAGCCCGTTATCGAGCGCGACATTATCCGCGGAAGCGTTATCTATATCGATTCCTTCCAGAACATCATCACCAATATTACCAAGGAGATCTTTACCCGAGTTCAGCTTAACCGCGATTTTACTCTCTTCTTTAAAAGAAACGAGTCCATTTCCCAGCTTAGTTGGCATTATAATGAAGTTCCCGAGGGGGAGAAGTTATGCCTTTTCGGGATTAGTAACCACCTCGAAATTGCGATTAATAAAGGAAATGCCAGCGGACTGCTGGGGCTTCATCTCGGCGATATCGTTCGTATAGAATTTCAATCGTGATAACCAGAATCGTTAAATTGACTTTCAGGACGGAGGATGTACAGCATTTTGTCCAAATTTTCACCGAGTCTGCCACATTGATCCAGTCATTTGATGGCTGCGCTGGAGTACAGCTAATGAAGGATGCCAGCAATCAGAATGTTTATTTTACGTTGAGTAAGTGGCAAAGTGAAGATCATTTGAACACATACAGATCATCCGAACTTTTTAAAACAACCTGGGCACAAGTAAAACCCATGTTTTCTGAAAAACCTGAAGCATGGAGCCTTGCCGAAACAATCCCGATATTATGAAGCATTTTACCTTCATGCTGTTTCTCCTTTTGCTAAATCTTACACTATTGGCTCAAAGCGATACATCCGCTTATAATGTGCAACGCAATAAGATAAATCAGCTATTGCAGGAAAGAAGCGTTAAGTTCAGCCAGTACGATAACAGCCTGAGCAAACGAACAGGAATATTTGGGTTAAAGACTAAGAGAGACATGCAGGCTTCCAACGACATCCTGACCCAAATAGTACTTAACGACAATAACATATTCTCGGAGCTGAAAATCCTGCTCGACTATAAAGACTTTGAAAAGAAAGAGGTCCAGCATCGTGCAGAAACTGTAGAAGGCCGGATTGATCGATTTCAGACCACGATCACACGGCTTCAGCAGGAGAACGAAAGGCTGAAAGCTGAAAGCGAGAAGCAAGGTCGCCACGATAACAGCATGGTAATTTATCTGGCCGCGTCAATACTTGCATTGCTAATTGCTGTTATTTATGCTTTGAGACTGAAAAAATTACGCAAACCTGATATCCAGAGCATCTAACTTGACCAAATAAGGCTAATTTTGCCCCGTCATATTACTGACAAGATAATTCCAAGATTTTAAATGGCACGTGCTCGATTAAACAGCGGTAACGCTCAAGCTGAAGAACTTCCCAAGGCAAAGATCAATAAAGAAAGTATAAAGCAGGTAATGAGGCTATTATCCTACCTCAAGCCTTATCGCACTAAGTTTTTTCTAGGCTTAGCTTGCCTTATAATATCCAGCGGAAGTTCGTTTCTATTCCCGCTCCTAATGGGGCGTCTTATCGGCACAGGAGAACAGGCGAAGTCGACCGGGGCAATAATGCCAAAAGGACTACTGGACTCCTTCCCTACTGATATAAATACTGTTGCACTGACTCTGTTAGGTGTGTTGTTCGTGCAGTCAATATTCTCCTATTTCAGGATAAACTGGTTTGTAGAAGTAGCGGAGAAAGGGCTTGCAGATATTCGCCGAGATACCTACCACAAACTAATTACCCTCCCAATGAATTTCTTTTCACAAAGAAGAGTTGGTGAATTAAACAGCCGCCTTTCTGCCGACCTCTCGCAGATACAGGACGCGATAACCACTACCCTTGCTGAGATGATCAGGCAAGTAATCATTTTCACTGGAGGCATTATCTTTCTTGTTCTCGTTTCTGGCAAGCTGACAATGATGCTGCTTGCAGTACTTCCAATTATGGTTGTAATCGCTGTTGTTTTTGGACGTTTTATTCGGAAGCTCTCCCGAAAAGCCCAGGATAAATTGGCAGAATCAAATACCATAGTTGAAGAAACTCTTCAGGGCATTTCTAATGTAAAGGCATTTGTGAATGAAGCCTATGAAGTTGGAAGATACAACAAGAGTATCCGTGAAGTTGTCAAGATAGCAATGCGTGGAGCAAAGTTTCGGGGAATATTTGCATCTTTTATCGTTTTCTGTTTGTTTGGAACTATAGTTTCGGTCGTGTGGTATGGTTCGCACCTTGTTCAGGCTGGAGAAATCAGTTCGGAAAGTATGTTTACTTTTATCTTGCTTTCCATTTTCGTAGGTGCAGCAATGGGGAGTTTTCCCGAGTTATATGCAACTATGCAAAAAGCATTCGGGGCAAGTGAGCGGGTTCTGGAAATACTTGGTGAGGAAAATGAGCCGATCTCCATGCATGGAGAAAACAATCAGATCCACCAAAAAATAGATGGAAACCTGGAGTTTAAAGATGTCGTTTTTTCCTATCCGTCACGTAAGGAAATAACTGTACTAAACGGTGTATCGTTCGAAGCAAAGACTGGTGAGAAAGTTGCTATTATCGGTCCCAGTGGTGCCGGAAAATCGACAATAGCCGGTCTGATATTGCGTTTTTACGAAGCACAGAAAGGCAACTTATTATTTGATGGAAAAGACGCATCGGACTTCACACTAACAGACTTGAGAAATCAGGTTGCGATAGTTCCCCAGGATGTCTTATTATTCGGAGGCACTATCCGGGAAAATATCGCTTATGGCCGTCTAAGTGCGTCAGAGGATGAAATTGTTACTGCAGCTAAACGCGCTAATGCACATGATTTTATAGCAGGTTTCCCGGAATCCTATGATACATTGGTTGGCGAACGGGGCGTTAAGCTTTCCGGCGGTCAGCGTCAAAGGATTGCTATTGCACGTGCGCTCTTGAAAGACCCTGCTATCCTCATTCTGGACGAAGCTACTTCTTCCCTTGATTCCGAATCGGAGCGCCTTGTACAGGAAGCTTTGGAGGAATTAATGAAGAACAGGACGTCTATTATTATTGCACACCGCTTATCAACGATCCGCGAGGCAGATAAAATTGTTGTTCTGGAAAAGGGAAAAGTCATCGAAACCGGCAGCCATTCCGAGCTGATGAAAAATGAGGAAGGGCTTTACAGGTATTTTAGTCAATTACAATTAGAAGTATAATTTTGGAGTAACCAGTAATCAGTAACCGGTAATCAGTGCTACCGGGCCAACCTACCGATTACCGATTACCAAACTACCGATTACCAATTATGAAACTTACAATATGGGGTGCTGCGCAGCAAGTTACCGG
>NZ_JBBJNI010000189.1:0-6870 GCF_037719425.1 Daejeonella sp.
CAATAACTCCGTTTCTATTCTTTGCTAATCTAAAGGCTGGCGGGGGCAGGGGGTGCATTTCCGTGAAATCTTTCAATCCGCCCGCTTACTGGTTACACCTTTATAATCGATAGTATCCCGATAAATTTGTTCTCCTGCCAGCCGTTATGGAGAATCCCAACAACAATAATCTGTGGTATAATAAAAGGCTTCGGCATTTTGCTCACGAAAACAGGGCTGATATGACTAAAGCGGAAGCTTGCCTGTGGAAATATGTGCTTAGTGGACGCCGAATGTGTGGCGATCAATTTCGCCGGCAAAGACCGGTACTAAATTATATCGCTGATTTCATGTGCAAAGAGTGAGATTTGATGACGATGATGTTTTAACAGCGATCAATGGGGTATACTATCAGATAGAGGATTTTATTAGGGTTTTTGAACAAAAGTTCCACCCCCTGCCCCCAATGTCATTAACTTAAGGGCTAAATGGCACGTTGATCAGGTAGGCAGTAGAACCATCGATAGCCATCAGGCGAAATCCTTTCCAGCGTTTTACTTCCTGCTGATAACATTCATAAAAGCTTTTCACCAGCACACTGTTCCACAACGTGAAAAAACTGTAATCAAGCTTCTGCCTTTGTTTACTTAAAGCAGCCTTACTGGCACAGGCCTGACCAGGATAATAGCTTTGAAAGAAATCTTCCAATTCAACACTAAGGCTTCGCTTTAATAAGCTGATAATCAAATACACCATCCGTTCCAGGGGCAGTTTCCTGTTTTTTGTAAAAGCTTCCGGCGACGTGAAATGATGACGTAAAGAAGGATCTTCTTTCACCTGAACTAAAAAGGTCTTTAGCTTCTTAATTATTTCTAAGTTTGCTTCTCTCATAGGGGTATTGTTTCGAAGCTTAAAGAAACTGCTTTTGCAGTTTCTTTAAGCTATGGGTACCTGATTTTCCTTAAGTTAATGACATTGCCCCTGCCCCGCCAGTCAGGGAAAGTGTAACGCCTAAACGCGGTATCGTCTTAAAAAACATTTTCAGTTTTTAATTTGATCCAGTGGTGCCTTTACAATTTGTTTATTGTGCTGAACTGAGTGCTTTGTCTGTGAATATGTTTAATCATCCTCCAGCGCTTTGATAAACTTCCGGCCTGATCTGGCTGCAATTATCGAAAGTGGAATACCGATGCATACAATTAGAATTCCCATAGCAATAGCTTCCCCTTTATATGTAAACGGCTGAGGTGGTGTGGCCGATAAGGGTACTACTATAAATTTCATTACAAGCCAAACAAAAGCGCCGTACAGGATGCCAATCAGGATGTTGTTCTTGATGAACAAACGCATTTTTGGATAGAGAGTGAAGAATAGAAATGTAAAGGCCAGTGCAATGACATAATGAAAAATAAGCCCTGCAATGATCATGGGCACACCGCCGCTGAACGCTTTAGTTCCAAATACTCCGCTTGCTATAAATTTAAAAACCACTGAGGGCTCTTTACTGGTGTTTATAAAAAATTGCAGGCATGCAGCAAGGATATCAAGTGTTCCCACGAGTAATCCCGCCTTTAAGATCTGGTTCAAATTTTTCATATTGATATTGTTGTTGGCCTGCCTGCCGGCAGGCAGGTTGTTCGTTGGTTAGTTGTTAGACTGATCGGATAGGCAAACGTACCGCGACCCGGTAATCCAAATAATCTCTATCGTCTGTTTGCAGCGTTTAGATCTAACAACTAACAACTAACCAACCAACTAACTACTAGCAGTCGAATTATAACACATCCTGCACCTTGGTTCGTAACTTTCCTTTTCACCGAGAAGTATCTTTGCTTCGCTTGCAGCGGTTCTGTATGAATAGGTAGCAGGTCCACCACATTGAACGCATACGGCGTGTACTTTGGTTACAAGTTCGGCGATTGACATTAAAGCAGGCACCGGACCAAATGGTTTCCCCTGAAAATCCATATCCAGCCCCGCTATAACCACCCGGATACCCCGGTTTGCAAGCTTATTACAAACATCCGGAAGTTCCTCATCAAAAAATTGTGCTTCATCAATTCCCACAACCTCAATGTTCGCTCCAAGCAGAAGGATAGAGTTCGCACTTTCAACAGGAGTAGAGTGAATGGAATTAAGGTCGTGAGATACCACCGATGTTTCATCGTAGCGGGTGTCTGTCTTGGGCTTAAAAATCTCTACATTCAGCCTGGCAATCTGAGCTCTCCTCAGCCTCCTGATCAACTCTTCTGTCTTTCCCGAAAACATGGATCCGCATATAACTTCTATACTTCCGCCAAGTTCTTTTCTCCGTTTAAAATTGTGCTCACTGAATAACATTGTATGCTTTTATCGTTTTGTTTATGGTGCCTAATATCTGAATTTTCATTTGATTATAGATTGTTTTTTAATGGCAATGAATCTATCATGAGCATGTAGGTAATGGTTTGTGTGCGGCATGCTCATGATGGTTTCATTTGAATTAAATTTGTTTTTTAAGGGTAATGAACCTGCCTGCCTACCGGCAGGCTACTCCAGCTTCCATTAGAAATAATGCGTTATTGTATTATCTTTGAAATATCGATATAATGCCTTGGCGGGCAAATTATTGACATGATCAGTCTGCCTACCGCCGCAGGCATATTTTAATAGCAATGAATAAGAAGGAAATCTTAAAAAAAGTTGGAGGTATACTTACGGAGTTAAATGAGCAGTATGACTATCTCTCTCAAAGTCCCGATAACCATAACGAATTAGAACTTGAGCTTTTTTCAGCAAATGCAAATTTCCTTTCGGATCATCTTTCAATTCTGGTTAAGCTGAACGACAGTACAGCGAAAACTAAAGAGCCTGCTAAAGCAGATCCCCCACCGGCTAAGGAACAGGTAGAATCTGAAGAGCCCGAACCTGTAGAAGCAAAAGTGGAAGAGCAGGTGCCGGATGCGGATGAAGTGGAGGCTGCGTCGGTTTGGAAATTCGAGCTGGAAGAGGAGCCCGTCATGCCAGTCGAATTTGAAGACAAGGGAACTGATGCGCTTTTTGATAACCTCTTAACCGAGGAAGAAAAGAGAATCATAGACGAAAATACTAGGCTTAAGACGGTAGAAGATGAAGAGTATATCGATTTTGAGGAAGAAACGCACGATGAATTTGAGGAAGTGCTAATTGAAGTACAAGAAGAGCCTGAGGAAGATGTCCATGTTAAAGAGGTAGTTATCTCTGAGCGGACGATAGCTGTTCCGATAGAGGCTTCAGGAGAGGAAAACCCGATTCCAACGGTCAACGACCTTCTGTCCAAAAATATCACTCAGGAAACTGTTGCAAGCCAGTTTAATTTCAGACAGAACAAGGATTTAAAAGGTATGATAAGCCTCAATGACAAGCTTCTATTTGTGCGGGATCTTTTTAACGGATATAGCCTGGCGTATAGTGAAGCTCTGGATCTTTTAAACAGGTTCGACAACTTTGAAGCGGCGGATAATTTCCTTAAACAGAATTATGCCTCTAAAAATAATTGGGGGTCTAAACAGGATGTTGCTGATAAATTTTACGAGGTGCTTAATCGCCGGTTCTCTAAATAATCCCCATTCTGTTTGAATCCAGCTTAAGCAGGATAAATAGCAATATCGTAAAGCTCCATAGTGAGGACCCTCCATAACTTAAAAATGGGAGCGGTATCCCGATTACCGGGATCAACCCAATCGTCATCCCTATATTGATAAAGAAGTGGAAGAAAAGGATTGACGCTACACCGTATCCGTATATCCTTGAGAATGGCGAACGCTGTCGTTCCGCGATGATGACTACCCGTAAAAGAAGGAAAAGATAAAGTCCGATAACAACGAAACATCCGGCAAATCCCCATTCCTCACCAACAGTGCAAAAGATAAAATCGGTGCTTTGCTCTGGAACGAAGTTGTACTTCGTCTGAGTCCCCTGCAAATAGCCCTTGCCCCATAACCCTCCTGATCCGATAGCTATTTTTGATTGGTTCAGGTTATATCCGATGCCTCTTGGATCGTTCACCTTCCCAAGGATAACATCTATACGGTTTTTTTGATGCGGCTTCAGTATGCTATTATAGGCGAAGTCGACTGAAAATATAAACACGATTGAGAATACAAGTCCAACACCAATCACTGTTATCATATTCCGGTTTTTCCGAAACAAGTAGATCATCAACCCCGCGAACGCCACCACCCCAATGATTACAAAGTATTTGTTATAAAGAACGGTCAGGATAAAAAGTAAAATTGATAAGCCTTCAATTACCAGGAAATAGCCTGAAAGACCTTCCCGGTATAGGACTAATATTAAAGAGCTAAACGTAAGTGCTGAGCCCGCGTCAGGCTGTAAAAGGATCAGGGCGGTTGGGATCAATATTATAAATGCAGCTACCACTTGTGTTCTAAAATCCTGAACTTTAACGGTCCCTGAGCTCAGATATCGAGCTAGCAGCAAACATGTAGCAAATTTTGCAAACTCAGAAGGCTGTAGCCGGAAGCTGCCTATAGGGATCCAGGCCTGATTGCCTCCGACATTTCTTCCTATAACTAAAACCAGCACTAAAAGCACTAATGTTACCCCATAAAAGACGGGAGAAAAAGCGGTGAAAAACTTGCCTTCTAATAAAAGTATTACAAAGCCTATGATCACAGCAGAGATAATGAATATTAATTGTTTGCCGTAGTTTGTATCCAGGTCTATAATACTGGGATTCTCAGCATCGTAAACTGCTGCATGGATGTTGAACCAGCCAATGATGCATAAAGCAAGGTAGGTTAGTATTATAAACCAGTCAACATTAAAGAATACGCTCCGCTGGTTATTCATCTTGTTGTTGTTGGTGTAACGGCAAGCGGTTTTTTAGATTGATTTTTTGTTTTCACAGTATCAGGTGTACCTTTTTTAATAACCTTTGGTTTTGCCGCTACTCGCGGAAGGAGGTTTGCTTCCAGCAGCCTCTCCATATAGGAACCAGGCCGTGATATAGAATCAGTAAGATATTTTTCCACCATCAAACTCGCAATAGGGGCAGACCAGGTTGCTCCGAAGCCTGCATTCTCTACCACAACCGCTATGGCGATCTTAGGATTGTTCCTCGGAGCGAAAGCGACAAAAACCGAATGGTCTTCCCCGTGCGGATTCTGAACTGTACCTGTTTTGCCGCACATTTCAATATTTTCTATTTTAGAATAATACGCTGTTCCCCAGCCCTGATTCACCACATCGCTCATCCCCTGAATAACTACCTCAAAGTATTTTGAATCAATACCGGCGGTATTTTTTACTGTAAATTCTTCTTTTACTACTTTCTTGTCGCCAATGCCCTTAATGAGATGGGGTTTGTAGAAGAAGCCCCGGTTGGCAACTATCGCCATCACATTTGCCATCTGTAGAGGTGTGATCCCTAATTCCCCCTGTCCAATCGACAAAGAGATGGTATAAGATGAACCCCATTTATCGCTCCTAAAACGTTTAGTATATAATTCGTCTGTGGGTAATAGCCCTTTGCGCTCCCCGGGAAGGTCGATTTCCAGCGGGCTTCCAATGCCGAATGCAGCGACAGCATTACGCCACCTTTTGTATGCATTGACAGGCCTCATACCTGCGTGGTCGATCATTTTGGAGTACGTGTAGCCATAGTAGGTATTGCAAGACTCTCTGATGGATCCTCTAAGGTCAATCGATCCGTGAACGTGGGTGCAGCCCATCCATCCGCGACGGCCATATCTGTAACCACCCGGACAAAAGAAAAAGGTCTTATCATTGATCAGGCCGAACTGCTGAGCAACAAGGGCGTTGACAACTTTAAAGATAGAGCCCGGCGGATATTCAGCCTGTATAGGACGAACAAACATTGGTTTGTAGGTATCGTTAAGCAAGGCCATGTAATTGTTGCCCCGCTGGCGGCCCACCATGAGGTTGGGGTCGTATCCCGGACTACTGACAAAAGACAGGATCTCACCGGTTGCAGGCTCGATGGCAACAATGCTACCGATCTTATTAATCATGAGCTTCTCGCCAAGCCTTTGCAGTTCCTTATCGAGAGACGAAATCATGTGTTCCCCAGAGACCGCAACCGTATCGTATTTTCCGTCCGCATAATGGCCCTTTGGCCTGTTAAGGGCATCAACCATTAGATTCTGTACACCACGCTGACCACGTAACAGGTCTTCATAGGATTTTTCTACCCCCGTAATGCCGAGGTAATCACCCAGATTATAGAAGCCGCTTGATTTATCTATTGCGTTTTGATTAACCTCGCCAATATATCCAAGGAAATGTGCGCCAATACTATCCGGGTAACGACGCACCGTTCTGGCTTGAACGAAAAAGCCGGGAAAATCAGATAGCCGTTCCTGAAAGGATGCGTAGATCTGAACAGAAAGCTGTTTTTCTAAAATTGAAGCTTTATAGGGCGAATAAGATCGTGCTTTTTTAAACTGGCGGTCAAATCTTACTTTGTCTATTCCAATAAGTTTGCAGAATTCAACGGTGTCAAAAGGCTTTACCTCGCGGGGGATGACCATTAGGTCATACACCGGTTCATTCTGAACCAGTATCCGTTCTTTGCGGTCGAGTATCACACCACGTGCGGGATATACAGGCAATCTCCGGATCACATTATTCTCAGCCGAAAGCATATACTCATCGCTGATCACCTGGATATAAAATAATCGAATGAGCAGAATGATCGCAATAGCAATAAATATTCCCTGCACAACGTACTTCCTGGCAAAAAAACTATTCATTAATATGTTATTATATTTTGGGTTATTACAGCGGGTAAAAAGAGCCTGTATTTTTTGCTTGAATCAGACCGTAAAAGTAATAAAGAATTATTCAAATTGGTTATTATACGCAGCAGATGGATTTTTGTTTTCTGTG
>NZ_JBBJNI010000034.1:0-25141 GCF_037719425.1 Daejeonella sp.
GACCTTATTCAACGTGTGCCACAACACCAATTAGCAAGTTATTTAGGTATAAAACCTCAATCACTGAGTAGATTAAGAGCAAGAATCTTGGAAAAAAGCAAAGTGAAATCATTTCTTAACTTAAGTGAACGATTTTAAGTCTTTTGCCAATCTATCTTTGCAGTATCGTTTAATATCAGTTAAATAAGATATGCAAAAGAAAATTTTATGGATGAGGATAAAAAAAAGATTGGAAATGGTACACGTTATATCTGAACTTCCATTTGGGTTAACAGTTTAAGTTTTTTAAAAACCGGTTCTTTTTGACCCAGCTATTGGATGTAGTTATTGGCCTGTAAGAACTAATGTTCCAGGATCTTTTAAATTAGCAGAAAAAAAATGGCCTAACTACTTTATTCAACCTGGGCTTCATTTTGGATATAATTTTTAGCATCCTCATCGAGAGATTAATCGGATACATTTCAACATAATAAAATTCCCAAAAACAGCTTCCCCTATTCAAGAATTAGTTTTTTATAGAACCTTCCATCACGGCCACTTTCTGTCTCGTGAGCACCAACATGCCGGAAAGTTTTAAAGTACAAGACAACAAGTGGAAAAAGTACTTTATCGGTGAGCCGGGCCAGCGTTTCGGATTTAAGTTTTAATACATGTATAACAATAAATAATTAAATAATTACTACAATGAAAAAAATCGTCATTCCTTCCGTGTTCTTATTGCTCGCGGCATCTTTTAGTTCATGTGGCATCGGCCACGCCTTTGTTACCAACCACAATCAAAACGCCACTGAGGTACACTTAAGTGAGAACAACTTCAAAGTAATTGATCAGGTAAGCGGAAGTTCGGAGACGTCTTATGTATTGGCAATTGGAGGGGTGAACAAAAGGCAATTGTACGAAAATGCGTATTCAACGATGATGAAGAAAGCCAACTTACTAAATAGCTCCAAAGCTATTATCAACGTGATGACAGAAGAACACTTCAGTGGTTTTGCCCCTTTCTTTGTGAGAAGAACTATAACTGTGAGTGCCCAAGTAGTTGAATTTACGAGGTAAGTTTAAAGAAATGAGGCGTGTATTATTTCAGGATTGACAGTTGGGGGCTCATTTGGTACCACTTGACTTGATTAGATTAAAATGCAAAAGATGAAGGCCATTGTTTATGCAGAATACGGTGACCGGATGTGCTTCACATGGCAGTAGTTGAAAAGCCATATCCAAAGGCCGATGAAGTGCTCACCAAGATTCGTGCAGTTTCGGTGAACTTTGGAGATTCAATTGCGGGGAATTTCAAAAACCTCGTACTTTGTTCTAAAAGGCTGTATTCGGACATACTATGTCATAGATGAAGACGAAAAACTACTGCTTTCTACACAGAAGTGGAAGCTTTGACACCTCCGAAGAACTTTTAGCTACACAACGAATAGATTTTGACGAGTTTAAGACCTCTTCCCCTGAACAACGATATCTGAACTTAATACAAAAAATACCTGACCTTATCAACGCGTTCCACAACACCAATTAGCGAGTTAGCGGGCATTGTAAAACGACAGCGTAAACAAACGAAAATATAAATATGAACATAGCAATTTTAATAGCAAACATTTTGACACTTTTAGCATTTGTACTGCACACTTTTGTGGGCGACAAAGAATTAAAGGTAAATGAACCAACTGAAGGACTTGATGAAAATTTTCAAAAAAGAGAAAAATGGACAATGGCAAGATGTGGTTGGCATTGGGTTTCATTTGACTTACTTTTTGCGACAATCGGACTTGGGCTAATCAACTTCACAAACTGCTTTGACAATGAAAAAACCTTGTTGCAGATATTGACTGTTTATTTTTTAGGTTATGCAATAGTTTGGGCTTTAACAATCGCCATTTCAAAACAATTTCCAAAAAACTATTTAAAACTTGGACAATGGATTTTACTATTGCTTATAAGTGGACTTATTTACTTGGGAACAAATTAATTGAATTATGCTAAAACTTGGTGGATGCATAAATATTCTTATTGCAATCGGACATATTATTGGATTATTTTGGGCTGACAAAATGTTTGAAATAACAGGAATTGGAAAAGAAATGAAAGAACTTGCTCAAGCACATTCTTCATTGCCTTATTTGCTGACAATTTTTGTTGCAATCGCTTTTTTTGTTTTTGGACTATATGGACTCTCAGCAGACAACAAATTTAGACGACTACCATTCTTAAAGCCAGTAATTTTTTTAATTGCAGGTATTTATTTATTGCGGGGAATTGGAGAATTAATTTTTGACTTGGAAAAGCAACAGACAAATCAATTTTTGGAAATAACATATTCGCTTATTGCTGTCTTTATTGGACTTTTATTTTTAATAGGTGGACTAAGAAAATGGAACCTAAAACACACGAATGAATAAACAACAACCCGCTAACATCGGTTTGGCAATATGGCGGCTGAAGTGCTTCGATGAAACATCTATGCAAGGTCCAACATTTGTACTTCTAATTGAACTTTAGTGCTAAAAATCCACCATATCGCCAAGCCGAAAACAGCTATTAGGTATCAAACCTCAATCATTAAGCAGACTAAGAGCAAGAATTCTTGAGATAAAGAGCTAAAACGTATTTCTTAACTTAAGTGAACGAGTTGTTGTAACTCGCCTATCTACTTTTGCAGTATCTTCTAACATCAATTAAAAAAGATATGCAAAAGAAAATTTTATGGATTAGAATTGATACACAGAAGCCGTAAACACGGGTGCTTAGCAAGGGCAGGCTTAACCATTTCGAAGAAACATTTGTCCAAGCTTCAGCTTTCATACTTCGTTTGAACTTACAGTACTAAAATCCACCTCCGCCAAGCCGTAAACGTTAAGAAGCATGTGGGAACATCATTAGCATTATCTAGTTTCAAGTGTCGTCGCTTTTCAAACTATTGGCATGAAGTAAACTGCAAGTTTGCTGCAAAATTTAAAATGAAAGCAATGTTAAGAGGTCATGCTAAAACACCTGATAATCTTATCCAAATTCCACGATAGTTTAAAAAATTCAAATGCCAACTATTTAAATCCTATAAAAAGGCATTTAGCACTAAATTAAAATTCACAAATAATCTCGAAAAAATCAAAATCAAATGTTTAAAACACTACATAAGCAAATCATAGCTTTCATAGCTATACTGCTTTTACACAATTTGGCAAATGCCCAGGAAAAGGTTACCATAAGCGGTAAGATTACCGATATTGAAACTAAAGAATCTTTAATAGGAGTTAATGTATTTCTTAAAGAGATTAACAGCGCTACTACAACTAACGAATACGGTTTTTATTCATTAACAGTACCTAAAGGAAATTATACTTTAAAAATTGGATTTGTAGGCTTTGCTTCTTTAGAAGATTCTATAAAACTTAACCAAAGTTTAGTGAAGGACTATTCTTTAAAGCTTAATTATCAATCCATTAATGAAGTTGTGGTCTTAAGTGATAAAAATATAATTGAAATACGACGACCAGAAATGAGTATAAACAAGCTTACCGTTAGAGAAATTAAACAAATGCCTGTGGTATTAGGAGAGGTAGATGTAATAAAATCCATCTTACAATTACCCGGAGTAACTAATGCTGGAGAGGGACAATCTGGTTTTAATGTTAGAGGTGGAGGTGCAGAACAGAATTTAATTTTATTAGATGAAGCCACAATCTACAATTCTTCCCATTTGTTTGGATTTTTCTCTGTTTTTAATGCCGATGCTATTAATGACATCAAACTTTATAAAGGGGGTATACCCTCACGTTTTGGAGGTAGATTATCTTCTGTCCTGGAAATTTATCAGAAAGAAGGTAATAAAAACGACTTAAAATTTACTGGAGGTATAGGCTTAATTTCTAGTAGGTTACTAGTAGAAGGCCCGGTTAATGACGGTAACGGTTCTTTCTTATTTGCGGGTAGAAGTTCTTACGGACACTTATTTTTAAAACTTACAGATATCAAAAGCGCTGCATCATTTTATGATTTAAATACAAAGATTAGTTACAAATTAAACGATAAAAACAAGGTTTATCTCTCTGGGTATTTTGGTAGAGATGCCTTTAACATTAACGAAGATTTTACTAATACTTATGGTAATGCAGTTATTAATGTCAGGTGGAATAGATTATTTAGTGATAAATTATTCTCCAACCTTTCTCTTATCTACAGTGATTATAACTATGGTTTAGAAATTGGTTTTGCTGGTTTTAAATGGGCCAGTAAAATTCAGAACATAAACTTAAAGTATGATTTTAAACACTATTTAAATAACGATTTAAGATTAACCTATGGAGTAAACGCTCAGCATTATTTATTTAACCCTGGAACTGTTACACCAATAGGCGAAAACTCCCCCATGAATAAACAACAAGTAGCAAAAAAATATGCTTTAGAGCCCGCGATCTACTTTGATATTGACCAAACAGTTACAAAAAAGCTTTCTGCAAATTATGGTTTACGATATAGTATGTTCTATAGGTTAGGACAACAAGACGTTTTCACCTACGCCAATAACGAAGCAGTTAAATTTAATCAGGATTCAAAAATCTATGAGAAAGCCATCCCTACCGGTATCAAAAGTTATAAGAACAATCAAAGCATAGCTAGCTTTAATAATTTAGAACCGCGGGTATCCTTATCTTATGCTTTGGATGATGACCATTCTATTAAAACTAGTTATAATAGAATGTATCAATACCTGCATCTTTTATCTAATACTCAATCCCCTACTCCCTTAGATATATGGACGCCAAGCGATAATTTCTTAAAACCTCAATCTTTAGATCAGCTTGCTTTGGGCTATTTCCAAAATTTAAATCAAGATAATTATTCTTTGGAGGTAGAAAGTTTCTATAAAAAAATTAAAAATAAGTTAGATTATATAGATGGCACAGATTTACTAGCCAATAAAGCAATAGAGCAAGTGGTGCTGAACGGCATAGGCAGATCCTACGGTTTAGAGATGATGTTTCGAAAAAATACAGGGGACTTAACTGGTTGGATATCTTATACATTGTCAAGATCAAAACAGCAAACAGCAGGAAGAAATAATACAGAGACAGGAATAAATAATGGTGAGTGGTATAAATCTGCATCCGATAAATTGCATAATCTATCAATAACTGCTAGTTACAAATTAAGTGAAAAATGGCGTTTTGGTTCTATATTTAGTTTACAGTCTGGTCAACCCATCACTTTCCCTAATAGCAGGTATCAGTTTCAAGATATCAGCGTTCCTAATTTTGGATTGAGAAACCAAAATAACTTACCCGCTTATCATCATTTAGATGTTTCAGGAACTTACACCCCAAAGCATAATAAAGTAAAAAAATGGCAGGGAGAATGGGTTTTTAGTGTTTACAATATATATAATAGGCAAAATGCTTCTAGTATGACATTTTCTCAAAACTCAGAAACTGGAGTTAATGAATCTAAAAGATTATCAATATTTGGTGCGGTACCAAGCTTTACTTACAATTTTAAATTTTAATAACATGAGAAAAATTTTATCAATCATATCCACTCTCACTGTGATTTTGTTTAGCAGTTGCGAGAAAATAGTTAATGTAGATCTGGAAACACAAGCCCCAAGATTAATTGTAGATGCGGCTTTAATATGGGTTAAAGGTACCGATGGAAAAGTTCAGACTATAAAATTAACTACAACAACAGGATATTATCAGCAAGAAATGCCAAAAGTTAGTAATGCAACGGTTTACATTACCAACTCTGCAAATGTTAGGTTTGATTTTTTAGAAGAACCTGGTACAAATGGAATAACTGGAAGATACACCTGTATTAAGTTTATCCCTAAAATTGGAGAAACATATACTTTAACAGTGATTTATAAGGGTGAGACTTATGAAGGAAAAGAAACATTGATAGCTGTTAATCCAATTGAAAACGTAGAACAAAGAGACGATTTCGGACTAAACAGAGATGAGTACGGGATCAAGGTAAATTTTAGAGATCCTGTTAATCAAAATAACTATTATTTATTTAGCTATAAAACAGCAAATAGAAAGTTTCCCAGTTATGATGCTTTTGACGATCAGTTTATTGACGGTAATTTAGGTTTTGGCGTATTCGCTGATGCTAAATCAAAAAAAGGAGATAGCATAAATATTAAATTCAGCGGAATTTCGCAAAGATATTTTAACTACATGAAAATATTAATTGGTACTTCAAACGCAGATAGTAATGGCATATTTGCTACGGTACCATCTTCAAATATTAGAGGTAACATGATTAATAAAACTAATGGTACTAATTACTGCTTAGGGTATTTTAGTTTTTCAGAAACAGACCAATCGAATTATATTTTAAAATAAAAGTTGGATATCTAATTCACCAACCGTTGTAAATTTCATTTTAATCAACTATTATATATTTAATGAAAGCAATTATTTGCACAAAATACGGTCCTCCTGAAGTTTTGCAAATTCGGGAAGTGGCCAAACCCATCCCGAGGGACAATCAAATACTTGTTAAAATTGTTGCCACTGCGGTAAATTCGGGAGACGTTCGGGTAAGAAGCTTTAAGGTAAAAGGATTAATGAAAGTACTCATGCGCATAGTTTTAGGAGTATTTAAACCCAGAAATCCTATATTGGGAACTGTTTTTTCGGGTGTTGTTGCAGAGCTCGGAAACAACGTTTCAAAATTTCAAATTGGAGCTAGTGTATTTGGCATGACAGGTTTTAAATTCGGCACTTATGCAGAATTTATAGCAGTCAATCAAAATAGTAATGTAATTGAAATGCCGAAAAATGCAACCTACGAAGAAGCTGCCGCGGTAGTTTTTGGCGGACATACAGCCATTTATTTTCTGGACAAGGCTAAAATATCTGAAAGATCAAGACCTAAAGTTTTGATTATTGGAGCAACTGGTTCTGTAGGAACAGCGGCTATTCAAATAGCACAACACCAAAATGCAGATGTAACAGCAGTTTGCAGTTCCAAAGGCCTTGCATTGGTAAAAGCTTTAGGAGTTAATCGTATAATTCTTTATGACAAGGAAGATTTTACTAAACAAATAGAAAAATTTGACATCATTTTTGACGCGGTGGGGAAAACAACCAAAAAAGAATGCACACCACTTCTAAATAAAAATGGTGTCTACAAAACTGTAAATGGATTCTCTTCGGGAACATTATCTCAATTGCACTTATTAAAAGAATTATTTGAAAAGGGTAAATATAAAGCTATAATTGACAAGACATTTCCAATGGACAAGATAGTCGAAGCCCATAGATACGTTGAAACAGAAAGAAAAAAAGGAAATGTGGTATTAACAATTAGCGAATGACAGAAACACCAGGCTCAAATATCACTAATCGTTGCCCAAGTCTATTCCTTTATAGCCTGCCCTATTCAGAACTTCGGTGGACTGCGTGATGGGGAAGACCATAAGAGAAAAATGTAGACATTGATACAGAATAAAAAGACACGGAAGTGATTAAAGAAATTTAACAGTATATGATAGAAACAGAATTACTTTTACTAAGGCCTATTACGGGAAAAGATAACAAACAGGTTTTTAGTTACAGGTCAGATGCCGAAACCAACAAATATCAAGGGTTCATACCAAAAACTATTGAGGAAATAGATGAATTTATTGCAAAAAACCCGTTGGAATTTAATCAACCAGAGTCCTGGTTTCAACTTGTTATTATTGAAAAAAATTCTGGTGAGATTGTAGGGGACATAGGAATACATTTCATTGGAGATGATGGCTTTCAATGTGAGCTTGGATGTACGTTAAATAGATTACACCAGGGCAAAGGGTACGCTTTAACAGCGATGAAAATTACCATTGATCATTTATTTAGAAACCTGAACAAACACCGAATAACAGGTTCAGTTGACCCGAAAAACACTAATTCAATTAAGCTTATAGAAAGACTGAACTTTAGAAAAGAAGCTCATTTTAAAGAAAGTCTGTTTATTAATCAAGAATGGGTAGATGATATAGTATACGGAATTTTGAAAAGTGAATGGAAACCCTAAGTACATGTAACCCTCCCCACTTTCGGACAGGTATTTCCGGCAAATTCTATCCAAATTAGACCCTATAAACCAATGGGGAGATATCTAGAATCAATAGATTATTTAGATGAGTAATACTTTAAATCAATAATATTACCCGGTAAAGATTTATTGTTCCAGTGATCATGTATAGCTAGCGCCGCACCAATTGCTGAAGCCTGAGCTACCGAAGCTGCAAATACTTCAATTTGCGGGAATACGGAAGCCAGCATAAACATATAAACCTCGTTTTTGCTAAATCCTCCATCAACGAATATTCTACGCACATCTGTGTTTTTTAATACAAGTTGAGTTGAAGCCGCCTGCTGTACGATTATATCGAATATTAACTGATGATATGCTTGTTCATAATTATCAAACATCCTTAAATCTCTATCGCCAAAAGAAGATGAATGCAAAATCACCTTCATACCAGCCTGATAATTGATAGAGGAATCTTTCTTTAATGAGGAAAGAATTTCTGGATAATATTCAACTGTTGCGTAATAATCCAAAGATTTGTTAAAGTGATCGGCCAAACGTTTTATTTGTTGCTCATGTTCATAACCAGCAAAAAGCCGTGAAGCTTTTACGGGGCGACCCGTGTAATTCAGGAAGAACAGACAATCGTTTTTCAACTCTTCTTCAGTTAATGGAGCCTCGTTAAAAGGGTTTAAGCTGATGCACCAGGTACCTGTAGAAATCAGGATAAATGGATCATTAAAACTGATCAAATAAGGTATTAATGCAGCAGAACTATCATGTAAACCTATACCGATTATTACATCATTCTGCTTATTTTTAATACGTACAACGGTTTCTCCATCGCAAATAGGAGCAAGTATTGTATCAAGGTTCTCCTTGTAAACCCAATCATGATAACGGTCTGTCTTAAAATTCCATAAATTGGTATGGCAACCGATACTGGTTAATTCTGAACAGGCTTTATTGGTTAAGATGTAACTAATATATTGCGGCAGATGTAAAGAAACATTGATCGCTTTAAATAAATCTGCCTGCTCATATTTTAACCTGTATAACTGCATGCCTGAATTTAAATTACCCAACACAGGTGAGGCTGTTTCTATAGAAAACCTGATTTCTCCACCATAATTATTGTAGAAAGACTTTTGCAGATCGGGAGCATATGGTTTGAGATAGTTATATAAAGGCAAAAACGGAATGCCCTGATTATTGAGGTGAACAAAGCTAGCACCATAAGCAGAAAAATTAACCGCCATGATCTGAAATTCCAGCAACTGCATCACATAATTAAAAGTATCTTTTACCCACTTCGTTAATTCATGAACATCATCACAAAGAAACCCATCTTCATCCAGAATTTCATCAAATTTTACAGAACTCTCCCATTGGATAGAGTATTGTTCATCCAATAGAAATATTTTTTTATTGGTTTTGCCTACATCAAATATTGCAATAACCGATATTTTATCCATTTTTGACTTATAATCCAGTTGCTAAGGTCATTGCTCCTCTCTCCTTTGTTAAGTTATTCCGAACATTTAAACTTCTGTAAAGCGCTATTGGATTTAACGAGCCACCAGAACGTAAACGGGCTTCAGCTACTATAGCTCTTACATCTGTACGGAAGACTGACTGCAATATCTCCTGGCATTCTACAGTATCGTTTTCATTCTGAGCTCTTGCCAGTGCTTTCCTGTCTACCAGTAAAGCCTGGGTATAAGCGATCATAATGGCTTCAACCGACTGCAGAAGATCTTCGAGCGGATCTTTAACATTATGAGATGCATCAATCATCCAGCCTAAACCCGAAGCATGATTCATTCCTTTTACATCCATACCTTCTACCAGCTCATTAAAGATTAGAAATAACTGATAAGGCTTCATACTTCCTGCCGTAAGATCATCATCTCCATATTTGGAATCATTAAAGTGGAACCCGCCAAGTTTACCTTCCATCAATAATAGAGAAACAATCTGTTCTATGTTAGCATTGGGCAGATGGTGACCCAGATCAACCAAAGTATAGGCCTTTGGGCCTAATTTACTGGTATAAAGCAATGATTGTCCCCAGTCACCCACAGTAGTAGAGTAGAAATTTGGTTCATACGCTTTATATTCTACAAACATTTTCCAGTTTTGGGGCAATGCAGCATATATTTCTTGAAGACTTTCTAATGTATTTTGAAATGCTTTACGGAAATTGAGTTGCCCTGGAAAGCATGAACCATCGGCTAGCCAGACGGTTAATGAATCTGAACCCAATTCTACTCCATGTCTGATCACCTCTATATTGTGTTCAATTGCCTGTTTACGCACAGCCTTATTCACATTTTGCAGGGAACCAAATTTATAGCTGTGTTGCTGATCTTTCTGATCCTGGAAAGTATTGGAATTCATGGCATCAAAACGTAGTCCTTTTTGTGCCGCCAGAGATTTAATAGCATTATAATCACCTGGAATATCCCATGGAATATGCAACGAAATGGCGCCGCTTGATTTGTTTAACTGATGCAAAAGGCCAATGTCTTCTATTTTCTCTTCCAGATTCCGGGGTTCGCCACCGCCAGAGAATCTCCCAAATCGTGTCCCTCCAGTACCTAGCGCCCAGCTTGGTATAGCAATCTGGAAATCAACAAGTTTGTTAATTACCTGTTCTATGCCTTCTGTTTCTAAAGAAATAAAATCAAGTTTTTTTTGATGTTCAGCCCGGAGGTCGCTGTTATGTTCGTCTATCTGATATTTTTCTATTAACATGATTTCTTAGATTTTATGACATTACAACGAGTGTATTTAGTAATTGCTTGATTACAAAGATTTGCTTAGTTAAGCTGCTTGTGTACCCGGATCTAGTAATAATTTCAATGCGTATAAACAGTATCACTACCTCACAAACGCCGTAGCGATTCCACCATCTACATTAAGTACATTCCCTGTCGATTTATTCAATAATCCCCCTGTAAAAGCAAAACAGGCATTGGCTATATCTTCAGGAATAATAATCTCATTCAGCAGCGAGCGTTTTGCGTAGTATGCAGGTAGTTCTTCTACCGTGATACCATAAGCTTTGGCCCTGCCCTCTGCCCAGCCACCTGCCCATATATTACTGTCAGAAATTACAGCATCCGGATTTACCACATTCACACGAATCTTATCTGCACCCAGTTCGGCCGCATTTAATCTGCTTAAATGTAACTGAGCCGCTTTTGCAGACCCATAGCCAGCGTTATTAGGTCCCGAGACCAGCGCATTTTTACTTACAATATTAATCACATTTCCACCTATACCCTGCTTACGCATAACCGCTACGCCCGCCTGGGTTATTTTAAACTGACCCTTCACCAACACATCATACAACAGATCCAGGTCTTCATCCGTATGATCCTCAATAGATTTGGAAATAGACAATCCCGCATTATTAATAATGATATCTACCCCGCCAAAAGCCAGTGCGGCATCTTCCATTGCCTGCTGAATTTGGACGTTATTTGTAACATCCAACACCGTAGTTGTGTAAGAATCCTTTCCGTACAATATCTTAAATTCTTCTCCGGCAGCTTCCAGACGTTCCAAATTCATATCGTTCAGGATTACTACAGCGCCTTCATCCACAAACTTTTTGGCAATGGCTTTCCCAATTCCTCCTGCACTGCCGGTAATTAAAGCAATTTGTCCGGAAAGCGCTTTTGGCTTAGGCATACGCTGAAGTTTTGCCTCTTCCAATAACCAGTATTCTATATTAAACGCTTCCTGCCTTGGCAATGAGGTGTATTCGGAAATAGCTTCTGCCCCTTTCATTACATTGATGGCATTGGTGTAAAATTCTGCCGCTACGCGTGTGGTTTGCTTGTCTTTTGAAAAGGAAAACAATCCCACACCAGGGTAAAGTATAATTACCGGGTTTGAATCCCTGATGGCTGGGCTGTTGGCGTGTTTACAGGATTCATAATATTCTGTATACATTTTCCGGTAAGCTTCGAAGGCCGGAGCGAGGTGTTTTTTAATCGCTTCCACATCAGACAGATCCTGATCTGATTTTAAATCAAGCACAAGAGGACTGATCTTGGTTCTTAAAAAATGATCCGGACAGCTGGTCCCTAAAGGTGCAAGACGATCCAGATCGTTAGAATTGATAAATTCCAATACCCGGCCATCATCAGTAAAATGCCCGATCATTTTCCGTTCGCTGGAACAAAAACCCCTAAGAATTGGGGCCAAAGCTGCCGCTTGTTTTTTGCGTAAATCAGGAGCTAAACTATCTATTTTCTGACCTCCAAATATCGGACCTTTCTTACCATAATTTTGTTCCAGATATCCAGCACATTTCTCTATTACTTCTAAGGTATTGATATAGCTTTCGTAAGCTGTATTTCCCCATGTAAATAAACCATGAGAACCCAGCATAATCCCACGTATACCTGGGCTTTCATCTAAGCACTTTTTTAACTCAAGTCCTAATTCAAATCCTGGTTTTCTCCACTCCACCCAACCTATTTGCCCATCAAATAATTCCTTTGTGATCTTTTCACCATCCTTTGCCGCAGCAATGGCTATGGCCGCATCAGGATGTAAATGATCTATATGCTTAAAGGGTAAAAATCCGTGTAAAGGCGTGTCAATAGATGGTGCTTTCGAAGCCAGATCGTAAATGCAATGGTTAAACAATTCCACCATTTCATCTTCGTATTCTAAACCCCTATAGATATTTTTTAGATTACGCAACCGGTCGACATACAGAGCAGCTAATCCACTCTTCTTAAGTGTTCCGATATCACCGCCAGAACCTTTTATCCACATGACTTCAGTTTTCTCATCACCCAGGGGATCTTTAGAAAAAACTTTACAGGAAGTATTACCGCCCCCGTAATTGGTTAACCGAAGATCCGCCCCTAAAAGGTTTGAACGATAGATTAGCAACGCTACTTCATCACCCGCCAGCTTTGAAGCTTCGGCTTCATCCCATAAATAGCTTACATGCTTAAAAGAGGTTGTTTTTATATTCATTTTTCCAATGTTCTATATTTTATTTAATAGAATTTCCCAAGCCAACAATGATAATGGAAACTAGTATAATCATGATTCCTGCTATTACAGTAATCAATGTAGTTCTTCGAACCCCTGTCCATTCCTTCAATACTAAACCCCATATATTGGCTATCAGAATGATAAAAGCCATGTGTAAAATCCATGAACTGGCACCATTACCCAAGCGGCTTTCGCCCATACCATAAAAGAAGAATTGTAAGAACCAGGTGGTACCTGCCAGGGCTGAGAACATATAGTTTTTTAATAATGGGGTTTGTTTATTAGAATAATCAACAAAGGTTTTATTACGCATATTCAAAAACATGCACCAGATAAAATTAGTAGTGAACCCACCCCAAAGGATTACAATGTAAGTGACATTGTTCTGAAATAAGAACTGTCCCTGACCAGGGTTAGCAGCCATCCAAATTTCATTGGCCTGGTTAGCCATATCTTTCCCTGCATCTATACTAAAAGCAAAACAGGCACTGAGAATACCTGAAATTACCGACACAAAGAGTCCAAGGCCTATTTTAAATTCTGTATTAGCCGAATCTTTTTTGGCGAGACTAAGGTCGCGGTCTTTCATCAGTCCGGCTTTACCACAAACCGTAATTCCGATAATACAAACGAACAGACCCAATAGAACTAATTGCCCCCAGCTGGTGCCTATCATCATACTAAAGGTGTCTTTCCCTGCTTTTGGAAAAACCTCATAATAAAAAGACGGTATTAGTGCGCCAAATACAGAACATAATCCCAATATAATAGAACTACCCAGTGATATACCCAAGTACCTTACTCCCAGTCCGTAGGTAAGTCCGCCTATTCCCCATAAAACGCCAAAAAAATAAGTATAAAACAAAGTTGAAAATGGGCTTGCTTGTATAATATCAAAAAAGCCGGGAATTGTTAGATAAGCGGCCAGAGGAGGAACAATCAACCAGGAGAAAAACCCGCCAACGATCCAGTAGCTTTCCCATGACCAACCTTTAACCTTTTTATAAGGAATATAAAAACTACCAGAGGCGAACCCTCCAAGGAAATGATAGAAGACACCAAATATTGCTTGCATAAAGAATTATATTAATTTATATCTGTCGAAAATAAGAAGATGGTCATACTAAACTGTCATGCACTATCATGTAGTTAACTGATATTTTATAAAGATGGTCTTAGGATTAGATGAAAGGGCAATTCCTGATGATCAAGCCTGCGATTTCTAGCCATTTCTGCTGCCATCGTCCCCATCATTTTAAAATCTGTGGAAATAGTAGTGATCCCATTCAATAATAATTTTTTTATGGGTGTTTCATTATAAGATATTACACCTACCTCTTTACCCATTTTTAGATCCAGAGAGATAATTCTTTCAATTAAAGTAATGAGGTCGTCTTCCATAATATTGATGTAAGCTTCTCCAGCCTGTATTGATTCCTTGCTGATATCATTCACTATCAGATGATTGAAAGCATATTGCTGACAGAATCGGCGGAAACCATTGACAATTTCATTGGGAAAATAACTCCTTTTAGGAAATATTAATTTTAAAGTATGGTATTTGGTCAGTGGCTCTCTTGCTTCAGATAAAGCTCCATAAATATCTTTTTCGAAATTTTCAAAAATGCCGGAATATGGCCCCTCAACACCCTGAACTTTTTTATCAAGAAGTATTAATTTTTCTTTTGGAATTGTATTGATAATCTGATAAGCTTCTTCGCCTCCTTCAACAAAGTGAGGGATTATTACATAATGAGTGTAATCTGTCCGTTTATTTTCAATAAGCTTTTTAAAAATCGCAAAATCATTGTTATAGATATAGAAATCGATAGAGGCGTCTTCGCCTAAAGAAGCTACAAATGAATCGTAAATAATTTTCTTATGGGCAGAAAGTTTATTGAAAAGAAGAAAGATTTTCAGTTTCTTTTTAATTTCTGTATTACCGATATAGTAGCCTTTGCCCGGTACGGATTCGATTACTCCCTTTTTCTTTAGGTACTTATATCCCTTTTCTGCCGTATCTCTGGATATTTCGAGAATATAGCTCATCTCATTGATGGAAGGAAGAATATCGTTCTTTTTCAAGTTTCCATCTTCTATGGCAGCAATAATAGAATCACTTAACTGCAGATACTTAGGTGTTGCAGAATATTCATCAACATGAATAAATTTAAAAATATCAGAGGGCTCCATGAGTGGTCTATTTTTTTTTATTAAATCAAAAAACAAGTTCAATCCAAATGAAACATCATTTCCAGGGGTTTAGAAATAGGGGAATAATCTTCATTTGTTTCCATAATATCTGCCATGTAATGCCACCATTTTTTCATAACCTCTTTTTCTCCTATACCTTGAGATGAAAGATATCCTGATTTTTTTTGTACGGCAAAAAGAATATCAGTTTCATTATCCAGAAAAATAGTATAATCACTGATCTTACTTTCTTTTAATACCGATAGTAAGGCAGGCCATATTGCAGCATGTCGCTTTCTATATTCTTCCTGGCAACCAGGCTTTAGTTTCATTTTAAAGGCTATTTTTTCCATGTTGTAATTTTTTCTGTTTTATTATTTCTCGCTTCTATTGCTATATTATTTCTGCCAGAACGAATACTCAGCGGCTGAGTAAAATACTTAAGCACTCAGGGAATATGCCTGATCTTCGGACGACCCTGTGCAAATATTTAAGGAGCCCAATGAAAAAGCCCGCAAATTAAATAGCATTTAGCTATGTTTAGTTTATTTCTTTATTTCAAAGTCAGCAGGAGATAATCCTTTTTTAAAGTTGCCGAATCCAAACATCGTAGGATTGTATTCGCCTATAATGTCAACGTTGCTTTCCTTAGGAATTTGCTGATCCATTCCGATAGCCCAATAACACGCATTCACAAGTAACCTTCTCAGATCCTTGCTTAGCAAATCAACGGAGGCTCCCATAGTCGTGTTAAATATGCGCGCAGTATTGCCTTTTTCATTCGTATAGTTTTTTATCCAGGCTACAGGCATCACCGATTTCTCATAACTTAGTGGAGATTTGGGAGTCATACCATGTGTAGACTGTCCGTATACCAATACTTTTGAATCACCTGTCAGGTTGCGGATGGTATAGACATCTGTAGCCGCCCAAATATCTTTTACGCCACGGAGTATAGCATGATTTTCCATCGTGCCATTTATTAATCCACGGGTACCTTCTTTACCGTGAACTCCATGATGAGCAATCCATGTTTCGCCGAGCGTCTGCCTGCCATAGCCACCTTCCCAGCCCTTCACTGTACTGTCAAAACTATATTTAGCAAAAGGACTTTGCTTATTCCTGGTATAATTGAAAGCATGCGTGGATGTGCGCAACGCTACAACTGGTTTACCAGCTTTGGTATATTCATCAATGAATTTCATTTGCGCATCAGGCAACTCTCTGAAACGAATTAATAAGACCATTAGATCGGCGGTCTGTAATTGATCTAATCCTGGAATATTTGTCTGATTATTCGGGTCGACTTTACTCGTCTTAGGGTCAATAGAAAATAGAACAGTACATTTAAATCCATGATATTCTGCTAAAATCTTTGCCATCAAGGTAAGGGCTTCTTCCGAACGATATTCTTCATCACCGCTTACAAAAACGATGTGCTTGCCTTTCCCAGGACCCTCATTGCCCTTATATACAGACCACAGATCCCTATGCTGGGCTGTGGCCAACCTGGCGCTTAGTATTAACATTATAGTGATAAGTAGGAAGCTGTCCTTAACTCGGTTTTTCATCATAAAGTATTCTATTTTGATCGGTTACAAATCTTGATTTCGCCTTAATCAATTCAATTTATGAGCAGTCCGTAATCACATTGTTAGCCATAATTATTGATCTGATTTTTCCATGGGGTGTTGCTTGAGCAGTTCTTCAGGTGAATAGAAGCCCGTTTTGCCTTTGATGGCCGCTCGTACCTCTTTTACTTTATCCGGAGCGATAGCGCCCGCTTTGTTGCCGAAGGAATTTCTCACATAGGTTAGTACGGCTGCCACTTCATCGTCAGTCAGTAAGCCCTCGAAAGGTGTCATGGGGACTTGTCCCGGATATTTCTTACCGAGCACTTCAATTGGTCCATGAAGCCCTTTTAAAACCAGTTTAATCAGGCGTTCATTATTACCGGTCACCCAATTTGAGGCTGTAAGTGGCGGAAAGCCTGAAATTACGAGGCCTTTACCATCAGCCTGATGGCAAGTATTACAATATCCTTCCCTGGCATAAACAGCTTTCCCTTTAATGAAAAGGTCGCGTTCAACCCCTTGCAATTCAGTTATAACAGCCAGCTCCTTTTTGTCTTTTACTGCATAGCCGTTCAGGTGTGCCAGTGCTGTTTCATGCGCATTTACCATCCATTCATCAAGAGGTTTCTTAGCAGCTTCCACAAGAATGGGCAGCCCTTTTGCCTTGTCAAGCCAGGAGGCTGCTACTATTGCTTCGAGGCGAACCCGACCATTCTCATCTCTTGCAGCCTGCATCAAAAGTGCAGCCTGATCGGCTACCTGATGTCCCGTATAACGCAGAACGCGTACGGCAGCTGCCCTGGCATGATAATCTTTTGCATGCAATAATTGACGAAGGAGTGTTTGGTCAACCTTATTAAGTCCCCAGCTAACCCATAATGCTTCCAGCAAATGGTGTTCATACCGGGTATCATTTTTATTGAGTTTTGTAACCCAGGTCTTGATATGAGAAAGTACCTCAGAAGCTTTACGGCCCCGGAGTTCCCGACGGGTCCGGTAGCGGGTCCGGTATTCGGGAAGTTTAAGGTTATTTAAAAGTTCATCGATGCTCGCCCCTGCCACCTTTGTCGGTTTAAGCAATGGCCTTGAGGGGTATGTAATGCGATAAATTCGCCCATGGGAATGATCCCGCAGCGGATCCCGCGCATTGTGCTGCATGTGACCGATCAGAACATTATGCCAATCAACCAGATAAAGGGAACCATCAGGTGCAAACTCCATGTCTACCGGACGAAAATTGGGGTCGGCTGACTGTATTAAATCCTGGAGGTGATTAGTCCTATAGCCTGTACCATCGTCCGCTATAACATGCTGTTTCATACCTAAAAAACCGATAGTATTGTTGATAAGCAAGTCTCCTTGTACATTATCCGGAAAATGACGGCTGGAGACAAATTCCAGTCCGGAGGTGGGCCGTACACGATGTTTTTCCTCAATTAAATTCACCGATTTATGAGTGGCCACTCCGTATCTCGACTTAACTGAGCCAGGCATCATCCAGCGGACATCCGGACCGGATGTTTCAGCAAAGAAATTCTGACCCCAATCGTCAAAGGCAATCCCCCATGGATTAGGTATGGAAAGCTGCGCGGTTCGTTCGAGCTGACGCCGGCTTGGATTGTATCGATAAAAGCCGCCATTGGTAGCCCTTACCGGCCCGTAAGAAGTTTCTACATTCGTGTGCAGAAAGACTCCCTCGCCCATATAAATTGCACCAGATGGATCAGCAGTGTAGGCATGATGCGCATGATGTGTATCATGATCATCGAAACCGCTTAAAAGAATCTCCTTTGTATCGGCTTTATCGTCCCCGTTTGTGTCGGTAAAAAGTATCAGGTTTGTACCCTGCGAAACATACACGCCTTCCGGAGCTATTTCAAAACCAACAGGAAGATGTAAACCCTCAGCAAAAGTTGTCTGTTTATCTGCTTTCCCGTCCCCATTGGTATCTTCGAGTATGATAATTTTATCATTAGGTTTCGGATCACCCGGTTTCCAATGAGGATAAGTGGGCATTGTAGCAACCCAGAGGCGTCCTTTATTATCAAAAGATAACTGAACCGGATTCTCCAGATCCACAAACTCCTTTTCAGAAGCAAAGAGTTCTACCTTATATCCAGTTGGAAGGTTAAATTTTTTAAGCGCATCTGGTCCATATAAATAAGCAGGAATGCCATTTTTATCAGTCTGTTTATAATTAGTCTTTACCTCGGGAAGTTTTGTCGTTTTTTGATCAGCGGCAATTAGATCCATTTTTTTTCCTTTAGCGGCCTGCCAGATGGCCTCATCTCTTAAAGCGGTCAACTCCCGGATTTTAACAAGTTCAGCCGGATAATTGTCTGGGCCGAAGGGATCGTATCGACGACCATAAACATGAACGCCATTTGGGATTTTGATATCGTTATGCCACATCCAGTTTTTCTCCAGAACGGCGTCGCGCACCAATCCACGATGCGCCTCTGCCTTAACTGTAGTCTTACCAAAAACCCCATCGGCCAGCAAGGTAGAAAACTTAGCATAACCGGCATCTGTGAGTTGAGAACCATCAATCGTCAATGCTTTCTCACCTGCATCAAACCAACCTTTTGAAGGTGTATAGGCGTTTAAAAAGTGTACCTTATTTTTGGCCGCTATTTCTTTCATAGCTTCGGTGTACAAGCCAAGATTTAGATTTTCCTTTTTACCGTCAGGCAAGTCAAATTTTTCAGAAAGATTTTCGAAAGCTATGGGAGATACAATCGCCAATTGGGGGGATGTAACGCCATTATATTTTTGCCTTAACGTGTGTTTGATAAAGGCATCCAGCTCTGCTTTGTAATTTTCAAGTCCTTCAGGTCCCTGAAACGATTCGTTATAACCGAAAAAAGCAATGATTATATCTGCCTTATGACGGGTGATCCATTCGTCTGGCATTTCATAGTGACCTTGACTATCCGAATTTTTAGCAAGTTCTGTATGGAATTTTTCAGCACCTGGGAATGCCCAGGGTGAGGGACGACCTGAATGAGGCCTGAAGCCCGGGGTGTTCCCACCATCACACATATTCCGGATATATAGCAAGCTATCCGAATAACGGAGCTGCATTTCCGTTTCGAAATGACCGTAGTTCATCATCCGTGAACCAAGATTATTCCCTATTAAGATAATGTGAGAACCTTTTTTAATTTTTAATACCGTTGGATCTGATTGTGCAAGCTTGAACGCACTTAAAACAATTGCTATTAACACAATTGTTTTTAGCAGTACTTGGGTATTCTTTTTTATACTTATTGCCATTTATCAGTTGTAGGATAATTATAATTATTAACTCAAACGAATTATTCAGAGCTGTTTTTTAAATTAAAAGTGATTCCTTGACGGCTTCGTTAATTTTAAATTTGAGACAATTTAGAAAAAGTTTTACTCTCTGTTCTGCCTAGCCAAGAAAAAGAGTCTATTTCAATTCGATTCTCATTTGCTTCAATTTTTGGATCATTTGTTCTTTTAACACAGAATTATCGGAAGTATTAGACAGGTTATGTACTTCAAAAGGATCCAGCAGCTGATCATACAGCTCCTCGTAAAAAAAATTATCCGGATCAATACCGTTGAAGTATCGCATATATTTATACTTCAGTCTCACCAAACCTTCAGATTTCGGCAGATAAACTTTGGAACCATCAGTATCGTACTGATGCTCATAATAGAATTCCATCCTCCAGGAAGGGGTCTTTCCTAGGGCTAGTGGCTTCAGGCTGCTGCCTTGCATCGAAGCAGGAACAGGTATACCTGCATAGTCGAGAATCGTCGGAGCCAGGTCGATATTCAGCACGAGCTGATCATTATTATGCTGGACCTGCGGGCTTCTCCCGTCGTAAATAATGGTTGGCACCCGGATGGACTCATTCTGCCCGAACCACTTTCCTTCCAATCCGTGATCCCCTAAAGCGTAGCCATTGTCGCTCGAGAAAATGATCACCGTATTCTTTTCAAGACCATTTTTTACCAGTTCATCCACTATACGTTTAAGGGCATCGTCAATACCTGTTACCAACCTGTAATACGATTTAATGGATTCCTGATATTTGTCCGGAGTAGAAAATCTTTGTTCCCACCTCACTCTGGCTTCATTGGGAATACCCTTTGAATTCACCCGGAAGGTTTCTGGGAATGCAAGGTAGAATTTGCTGTCGCCTGTAGGTGGAGGAGGAATGGTTACTTTATTATAATAGTTTTCATAGAAAGGGCTGTACAGATATCCGTTATGAAGAGGGTTATTATCTTCCACATGCGGCGCTTTAAAACTTACCTGCAGGCAGAAAGGCTTCGACTTATCTCTTCTTCTTAAAAACTCCACAGCCTGATCACCCATCATATCGGTACTATGAATGGACTTTCCGGCAGCATCTTTATAAAAGTAAACACCCTGACCCGGAAAACCCTTCCAATAATCGTAGTCAATGTCTGGCAGATGGGTTCCAACACCATATTTCCCGATGAATCCAGTATAATATCCGTTGCGCTTAAGCAGAGCCGGAAAATTATTCATGCGAACGGAATCGGTAAAATCGGTCTTAAAATCAAGAATACGATGTCTGGCAGCATTTTGGCCGCTAAAAATACTTGCCCGGCTTATACAACAAATCGAAGTTGTAACAAAAGCGTTTTTAAATAAAGTTCCCTGACTTGCCAGCCGGTCCAGGTTAGGCGTCTTGACTATAGAATTGCCCATGGATCCTAGGGAATTATACCGCAAATCATCGGCTAACAGGAAAATAATATTAGGCTTTTGCGCCTGTTTCTTTTTAAAAGAAACGATCGGGAGAACGGTTAAACCAATGAACGTGATCGTTAATAGGCATTTTCGGCTACCCATAAAAAAGTTAGATGTGCTTTTATACATCATTAATGTTTTTAATTTATTCAATAATTGCTTTGCCTTCATAGTTCATCCTGATGTATGGAACCGTCTCGGTTTCATCCACAACGTATTTCCATTTTTTTACATACTGCATCCCCGGCAGGAATTCATCCTGTCTTTCATGAAGCATTTTATTTAATCTGGAATCAAGGTCTTGCTGCAGCTGTTTGAAACGTGGCTGGTTAACTAAATTATTCAGCTGAAAAGGGTCATTTATATTATCAAATAGCAACCAGGCCCCTTTCAGATCTCTGGCATAGGTAAATCGCTTCGTTACAATGCCCCGGTATTCCTTTCCCCCTGCTTTGCGTCTCCACTGCCCGAAAGGCTGTATGCAGGAGATCATCGTTCCGGTGATGTTATCTTTTCTTTTCCCCATCATGATCTTAGAAAGGTCCTTGCCTTCCACCGCTGCCGGCACAGGGATATCCGAAAACCCTAAGAGGGTAGGCATAATATCGGGGGTATTTAAAAGTACCGATGTGGTTTTGCCCCGGACACCCAAAACATCAGGGTAATGTACCAGAAAAGGTACACGGATACTTTCCTGGTAAGGCTGCTGTTTATTCCAGAAACCATGTGCGCCCAGGAGGTCGCCATGATCAGCGGTAAAAACCAGTATCGAATTTTTTTCAATCCCGGCATCTTTAATTGTTTGCCAAATCTTCCCCACACAATCATCAAGTGCCGAAATATGAGAATAATATCCTTTCAGGTCATTTTGGACTTTTTCCCGGAACTGCGCGGGCACATTGGGATTTATTTCAAGATTCTTGTTTTCGTAAATGGCGCGGTAATTTGCAGGCGCAGTTTGATAGGGATCATGAGGGGGCGTCAGAGAAAGAAAGAGAATGAAGGGCTTGCCAGCCGTTGACTGCTCCTTGATATAATTACACGCATCATCGCTTTGAGCTAAGGCATCGTATCCATTCCACACTAATTTTTTTTCGGATTGACCAGAATAATAAATTGAATTATTGTAATCATGTGAACATTCCAGTGCTTTCCAATATTCAAACCCCTGCCGCCTGTTTTCCGGTATATAGCTTTTCCTGCCGTGTCCGTCAATATGCCATTTGCCGATAAACCCTGTATTGTATCCATTATCCCTGAATACTTCAGCAATAGTGGTTTTTGCTGTATCCAGCATAACATCGTTCATAAAAACACCCGTCGTAAGCGGATACTGACCAGTCATTAACGAAGCCCTGTAAGGTGTGCATACAGGCATGCCAGATACCGCATTCTTAACATTCATGCTTTGAGAAGCTAAGCGGTCAAGATTGGGTGTAATAGCATTCTTATCACCTGAATAGCCCGTTGCCTGCGCCCGCCACTGGTCGACAATGATGTAGATAATATTTGGTTTTACTATTTGCTTTTTTTGCGCAAATAAACTATTAGCGTAAAATAAAAGGAATAAACATTGTAACAGACTTAACTTTTGGCTGAAAAACTGTTTTCTTTTCATAGGGAGTAATTTAAACCATTCTCAGGTAGTTTTCAGGGTAGAATCTCCTAATTAGATTATCGAACAGGAATATTTGTCTTAAGGCTGACTATAATCTCAATTTTACCTTTTTGCCCGTTTTAATAGACAAATAGATCGCATCAATTATTTTTAAATCTTTTAGTGCCTCTTCCCCGTCAACTGGTACAATGGGTATTTTCCCCTCCAAAATAATACCGGCCATTTCATCCATTTGTACTGTTTGATGAGTGGCATGCGGCTGAGTTAATTCTCCTTTATTTGTACGGCCTTTGATGGGGCCATAACCGGTTGAAGGTTGTAATTCGGCAAACCCTTTTTCAGCATTTAAGAAAAAACGATCAAGGTTATTCATATTATAACTGGACAAACAAGAAGCAACCGCTCCTCCAGGGAACCCCAGTTGAAATTGAATGGTTTCGTCAACACCTTCTTTAAATTTTTCCGGATTAGTTTTGGTTTCCTGTGCTGTAACCCAAACAGGGTCTTCACCAATCATATAACGCGATCCATTGACTGCATAAATACCTATATCCATCATGGAGCCACCTCCAGCCAGTTGTTTATTCAATCGCCATTGTTTCGGATCTCCAATTCTGAATCCGCATAATCCCTGAAAAAACAAAATTTTCCCAAATTCGCCTTCCTTTCGCATCCGAATAATTTCCAGTGTTTTAGCCTCAAAGTGTAGTCTGTAGCCTACCAGCAATTTTACATTGGCTTTATTACAGGCATCTATCATTTCCTGCCCTTCTTTGGCATTCAAGGCCATTGGTTTTTCGCAAATAACGTGTTTGCCAGCTCTCGCCACACGGATCACCTGATCGTGATGCAAGGCATTCGGCGTAATGACATATACAGCATCAATTTCCGGATTGTCTTTAATGCGGTCGAAGTTCTCATAATTATAACAATTGGTTACGGGAATGTTATACCTGCTTTGCCAGTCGTCTATTTTTGATGGCGTACCACTAATAAGCCCGACTAATTTGGCCTTCTTACAGTTTTTCATAGCATCAGCTACCCGGGTTCCATAGCTACCCAACCCCATGATTGCGACGCGAAGAATGGGGCCCTGATAAGATTGGTGGGAAAAGTTTCTAGTGCCAGCCAAGCTTTCCCACGGTATGGATAAGGCAAGCGCAGAACCAGCAAGGTTTTGTAAAAAATAACGGCGAGAATTCATAGATACAGGTTTTGTGTAAGTTTAAATCGTCATATAAATTCTTAGCAACACAAGGCCTTCCGAACTTTGGTTTAACCCTTCTTCTTTAATAAAGAAAGGTACTGGATAAGGTCTGCCAATTCTTGTTTTGTTAAGCTCTCATGCAGTCCTTCAGGCATAGTTGATTCTGTCAATTTTCTGGTGCTTTTAACATCATTGGTTTTGATTTTCTGAATCGCCCCACCTGGATATTTCATCTCAACTTCATTTTCTGTTCTGCTTGCGATTATGCCAGTGAGAGTGGAGCCATCTTTCATGTCTATCTGCCAGGTTTCATAACCAAAGCTAATACCGGCTGAAGGTCGAACAATAGCGTCCAGCAACCCTTCTTTGGGAAGCTTAGAGCCTATTTCTGTCAGCTTGGGACCGAAATCAAACCCTTCGTCGCTTACCTGATGACAAACAAAGCAAAATCTTTTAAATACTGCGGCGCCATTTTCATTATTGCCTGTGATAGCTAGTAAATCACTTAGGCTGGGAACTTCATTTTGATTGACTGTTCTTGCGGCACCTGGTAAAAACGTTAATGCTTCGTTATAGACCGCTTTACGCCTGGCTGCTTTTAAACCTGCGACAACAGGGGGTATATATTCTGCCGCAACTTTCTGATTCCGCAACAATTCCAGTGCCTTATCCTCTCCACTCCGGCTTTTCCCAATCATTTCGGCGGCCTTTTGGCGGATAGGATTGCTATTAGAGTTATCTGACAT